>JALWME010000234.1 GCA_027083995.1 Sulfurovum sp. | reverse complement strand
ATTTTAGGTAAAAAAGATTTTAGAGTATCATTTAGAAAAATAAGGTAAACTTGTAGTTATCTTGAAATCAAGTACACTGAGGTACTAAATGTTAAATCTTAAAAAAGCTTTAGTAATTTTGCTGTTTATTCTATGTTTTGCATGGCTTTATCAAGCGTATTTTACTATTATCCTGCCTAAACAAGAAACAATCATATATACAAATAAAGAAGAGAAATATACTACCAAATTATTGCCTGCACATAACAAAAATGTAAATGAAACAAACATAAAGAGTGAAGAAAAAAATGTAAAAGGATTGACGCTTGCACAACTTTTAATTGACAATAGATTTTATGATGCAATGGCATATTATCTTGAAAATACAACAGAAGACAATCTTAAAAAGATAGAAAGTTATTTGGCAAATTTAGCAAAGACTAATAATGTCTTGGCATTAGAGTATATGCATACATTTTTAGATGCTGTACCTGAGAGTAATGTACTTAAGCTTATTATAGATACCTATATAACTCAAGAAAATTTCACCAAGGCTATTGAGCTTATTATCCAGTCTAAAGAAAACTATATTTCTCAAAGTGAGGATATAAGACTTACACTGCAACTCAAGGAGGTAGCAATAAAGTACATAGACAACCTCATGCAGTTACATGAGTATGCTACACTGATACGTTTCTTGGAAGATATGATTGCTTATGATAATAATGATAGCTTCTATAGCTACCGTCTAGCGAAACTCTATATGATGCTAGATAAGGTAGAAGAGGCAGGTGCATTACTAGATACTTTACAGTATGATGAAGTCTATGCACAAAATGTAAAGAGTATGCTAAATGTCATAGATAAAGTAGAGGAAGAGGAATACAGGTATGCCATACCTCTACAAAAATCTGGTGACCATTACACAGCACTTGTGTTTTTAGATGGCGTAGATTTTAAGCTTATGCTGGATACAGGAGCTACTTATATATTTATAGATGAAGATAAGGCATCAATATTGTCATTGATGGGGGAAGAGATACGTTTACAAACAGCGGGCAATGACATTATGGCAAAACGTGCCAATGTCATGCATCTAAAAGTTGGAAATGTTGAGATGTCAAATGTTACAGTAACACTAGCACCTTTTAAAAGAGAAGGTGTAGACGGTCTTTTGGGGATGAACTTTTTTAGACAATTTACCTTCTTTATCAATCAAGAGGAGAGCATACTCTATCTTAACCCTAAAGAGTAGGTAAAAATAAATCTATAATGATTCTGCCTGGGTTATGCAATTCATAGATATACACTTGTACATCTTGTTTAAGTTCTATAATAAACTTAAATCCACTCTCATCAATACGCTCATCTATACGTATATTTTGTACAATGGGATTTCCCTCATATAGTGCACTCTGATCTCCTGCCAATCCAGAAAATGCCCGATAACCATCTATTATGGCTACAATTTGTCTTTTATTGGGTTCATAAGTAAAGACATATGAGCCTGAGTGAGGTGACTTTTGGGTTGGTATCTTACCTTCTTCCCATTTAAATGTATCAAAGATAACTCTTGTATAGGTACGGCTTTGACCAAGACGAACCAGTCCCATATCTAAACCATCTTGGACAGTACCTCCCGAGAAGCTTTCTTTTTTTGTTTGACTTATGGGTGATTTAGGATATTTAGCTAGGTGCTTTTTTTTGATTCTATATTTGGATGTTTTAGAGCCTTGAGGAAGTACTTTTCTAAAATCTTTTACTATAGGTATCTTTTCTACATTGCTAAAAAGCTCAGTGAATGTTTTCTTGAATGATTGACTTTTGGGTTTAGAGGCAAAGTCCACTGATTTAGAGTGATGGTGCCGTGAGATATTATTATCCTCGTGTTTTATAGTATCTTTTATCTTTTTATCATGAGTGTTATTTTTATCTTTATATTGAATTTGTTTTTCTTTTTTATTCTCAAACTCTATTTTCTTCTTGGTTTTTTCTTTTAGTACTTTTTGATATAAAGTGTTTGCTTTTAAGACAAGTTTTGGAATCATATCAGTATTATGATCTATTGAAGCAGCACTACGCTCTGTAGACATATCAGTTCTTAATGTGATATTCTTGGAGTGTGGCGGTGCCATACCTCTTCCATGAAATTGACATCCACCCAATATGAGTGTTACTGCTGTTATATAAATAATTGACTTCACAAATTTTCCTATACTATATATGTTTAGATAAATTTTCAAGTAACATCACCATCATTCTCACCCCAGCACCACTTGCCCCATGAGGGTTTTCACCCCAAGCGTGTTCTACAAATGCAGGACCTGCGATGTCAATGTGTGCCCATTTGTCAGTATGTTTTTTGTCTATAAATTCAGAGAGGAACTGACCAGCAGTGATAGCCCCACCATAGCGAGTATTTGAGATGTTACATACATCGGCTATCTCAGACTTGATGGTTTTTTTGAGATAGGGATTAAAATCGAGTGCAGTAGCAAGTTCGCCAGCATTATGTGCAGAGTCTACTACCAATTTTTGAATCTCTTTATTGTGACCCATAATAGAAGATGTGTAGTGCCCCACAGCCACCACTGAAGCACCTGTGAGTGTCGCAAAGTCAAAGATGTAGTCTGCTTTTACTTCTTGTTGTGCATAACAAAGTACATCTGCAAGGACCAAACGACCTTCAGCATCGGTATTACGCACCTCTATGGTTTTACCATTTTTGGCTACGAGTACATCATCTGGCTTATAGGCATCTCCACCTATCATGTTCTCCACCGCACCGATAAAACCATGCACTTCTATGGGTAAATCCATCTCAGCAATGGCTTTCATGATGCCCATAACCGCAGACCCACCACTTTTATCAGACTTCATAGTAACCATATAGTCTGCTGGTTTTAGACTAAGTCCTCCCGAGTCATAGGTAAGCCCTTTTCCTACAAGTGTTACTTTTACTTTGGCATCTTTTGGTTTGTGGCTAAGGTGAATCACTCTAGGTGTATGACGAGATGCACGTGCGACTGCAAGGAGTGCCTTCATTTTCTCTTTTTTAAGTGCTTTGGGTTTAAGTACCTTACACTTCAATCCTGTATCTTCTGCCATACCCTCAGCGATGCTTGCCATCACATCAGGATAGCAGTCATCAGGTGTTGTGTTCACGATGTCACGGGTAAAGTTCGTTGCATCCGCGATGATTTGTGCCTTATGTACTTGTGTTGAAGCTTTTTTTATGTCTATGTCTAGATTATTATACTCATCAAGTGAAATGGTGATATGTTTGATTTTACTGTCACTCTTTTTGCTTTTATACGTCTCAAATGTATAAGCACCCAAAATAAACCCTTCCGCCATAGCACGCAGGGAATAAGTACACCCTTTATTGGTGTAGGTAGAGACTTTAATGCTTTTATAATTTTTACCCAACAATGCCTTCATCGCACTTGCAGTTGCAGTACGCAATGCAGTGCTTTCTAAGGAGCTAGCACCTACATATAGTCTGTCTTTACCTACAAGTAAACAAGCTTCATCCTGCTCACCTGAAAAGCCAGCTTTCTTAAGAAGTTTTTTGTCTTGTACAAAACGGTGCTTCATGTTATTATCTATCACAAGTATCAGTTCTAAATCTGCTTCTATTTCTGTGGTTTTAGCAATGCTTAGTTCGAAGTTCATCTATAATCCTTTAGTGCTATTTAAATTTATTTTTGAGTATATCCTGAGCCTGTATCATATCTTTATCTCCACGTCCAGAGAGGTTTATCAGTATAGTTTTGCCTTTGATATCTTCAGGCTTCATCTTCTTCAAATATGCCACTGCATGAGAAGACTCAAATGCAGGGATGATACCCTCAGCTTGTGAGAGCCATACGAAGGCATCCATCGCTTCATCATCTGTGATGTGATCGTAAGTAACAATGTCATTGTCTTTAAAAAATGCATGCTCTGGTCCAATGCCAGGGTAGTCAAGACCTGCAGAGATAGAGTGTGCCTCTTGTATCTGTCCATCTTCATCTTGTAGTAGGTAGCTAAGTTGTCCATGTAAAACCCCAGGGCTTCCTTTTTCCAGTGAACAACCATGTTTGGAATCTAATCCCAAACCGCCAGCTTCTATCCCAATGCACTCTACACTTTCATCTTCTAAAAAGTGGTTAAAGACACCTAGAGCGTTAGAACCACCACCAATACACGCGATGACTTTATCGGGTAAACATCCTTCTACCACATTCAGTTGTACTTTGGCTTCCCATCCGATGATACTTTGTATATCACGCACCATCATAGGGTAGGGGTGAGGCCCTGCTACGGTGCCTATGAGGTAGTAGGTGTCACGTGCATGCGTTACCCAGTGGCGAATGGCATCATTCATGGCATCTTTGAGCGTTTTACTGCCACTCTCTATAGCGTGTACCTTAGCCCCTAGCAGTTTCATACGAAAGACGTTAAGCTCTTGACGTGCTACATCTTTTGCACCCATAAAGACTTCACACTCCAGTCCAAAAAGTGCTGCTACAGTAGCCGTAGCCACACCATGCTGTCCTGCACCAGTCTCAGCGATGATTTTCTTTTTGCCTAGACGCTTTGCAAGTACAGCTTGAGCCACACAGTGATTTATCTTGTGTGCTCCTGTATGATTCAGGTCTTCACGCTTGAGGTAAATTTTTGCATCGAGTTCTTTGGAGATATTTTCGGCATAGTAGAGTGCAGAGGGGCGACCTACATAGTTTTTGTAGTAGTAGTCCACCTCTGTCCAAAAATCCTTGTCAAATCGTACTGCTTCATAGTCTAATCGGAGTTGCTCAAGTGCTGGCATCAGCGTCTCAGGCACAAAACGTCCACCAAATTTGCCAAAATGTCCATTGTTATCTGGGTCATGAGGACTTTCTTTAGGTATGTATATTTCTTTGTGTAAATCCATCTATATCTCTTTTAATTAATTAAAGGATTATACCCAATAGGAGGTTAGGGAGGGGTTTAGTCTATAGATAAAACTGAATAAACAGGAACATCTATACTCTTTCTTCCTTTTAAAAAATCTAACTCCATTATAAAACAGGCTTCCACACACGATGCACCCACTTTGTCTATGAGGTTTGCAGCAGCTTTTGCTGTACCTCCTGTAGCTATGAGGTCATCTATAAGTAAGACTTTTGCACCTTTGCCGTCATAATCTTCAGAGGCAAAAGCATCTATGTGGATCTCTACTTCATCAAAACCATACTCAAGAGAGTATTTTTCTGCCACCGTGGTGTAGGGGAGTTTGCCTTTTTTACGTACTGGCACAAAGCCCACACCCAGCCTGTCTGCAAGAATACTCCCAAAGATGAAACCTCTGGCATCTATGCCTGCTATATAGTCTAAATTATAGCTCTTATAACGGTTTTCCAAGTGTGTCATAAGGGTATCTAAGGCTTTTGGGTTAGAGAGTAGGGTTGTGATATCTTTAAAGACTATGCCTGGTTTTGGAAAGTCTGGAATGTCTCTAATACTATTTAATATGATTTGTTTATTTTGTGTTGAGAGTCTCATTGGAATATCCTTAGATTTAAAGTCGGATTATTGTATCACAGATTATGTAAATGTATTTAGATAATATTGAGGGACATGCAGAGTGGGATTAAAACCTAAATACTATCATAATAATAGAAGAAGTCGGTTAATAGTGATGGATGAGATGAGAACTATCATTCAGTCACATATTCAGAGATAATACACATGTATGTTGTATATAAAAATTGAGCTATTATGATACTTAATTAATATATTTACCCAATAAGACTAGGAGTGCATTGCTTCTAGACGCTTTGATATGTTAGACTTTTATTATTATAGCAAAAGGATTTAGAATGCAGTTAATTGTTATTGTGATTTTAGGAGCAATACTTGGCTATTGGTATGGGATGGATTCAAATGGTTTTATATTTTCTTCCAAAATCTGCCTCTTTGCAGGCATCACTCTCATTATGCCTTCACTCTTTAATTTTGAACTTTCACATATTAAGCTTATCTGGATACACAAAGGGGTGATACTCAAAGGTTTTGCAGTAAATTACATATTACTTCCTATACTTGCCTTGGCTATTGGATTTGCTACGGGTGACTTTGGTATTACGGCTGGGTTATTTATGCTCTCTTTGCTCTCTGGTGGGGGTATGGTAATGCACTGGATTAAAAAGTCTAAAGCAGACACATCTTTGGGGTTCTTGCTACTGTTTATAAACCTGCTTCTTGTTACCTTGTCACTTTTGATGTTGGATATTTTTGGTACATATACTGCTGCATATTTTGATGCACGTTATGATAGTAGAGTGGGTATAAGTCAGTTTGCTTCAGCTGTACTTATGCTACTTATTATTATACCATTTATAGCCTCCAGGATAGTTCGACTCATTAAGCCATTGGTTACCGTGATGCATACTTATAGACAGCATATCTCCCAAATCAGTATTTTTATCATTATATTTTACCTGTTTGGTCTACAAAGTGCACAACGTTTAGAAGATGTATGGGATTTTGATCCACAGCTCATACCTATTGCTTTTGTGTCGGTACTGATTTTTTATACCCTTGCGTATTATGTATCTAGGTTTATCTATAATCAAAACTCTCCACAAGAAAGAGCAGCTTTTTGGCATTCAATGACACGATACCTTACTTTGGCACTGGTGATTGCTACTTTTACGCTTGGTATTTTCGGTGTATCTATGCTTTTGCCTATCATGTTTGCTTATGTAGTGCAGATACCGTTAGCAGTCTATATTAGTCATCATTCTCAAATTCGCTCAAATCAAAGTCCAGTTCTATAGGTTCTTCTTCTACTTCTTGTATATCTGTGATTTTTTCAGGTGAGATATCAAGAGCCATGGCGACAAATGCAGCCAGAGCATTGTCATCTATGATTTCCTGACAGCTGTCTGTCGTATTGTAGACAGTGAGTATACCATCTTTTAGAAGCACATCATTGGTACTTACACCTAACTCAGCTGCGATGTTGTGCATATCTGGACGGTTGAGATTCACAGCACCTTCAACCTTCATACAAAAGCCTTTTCTTAGTGGTAGTCCAAACATTTTTGTTCCTCATTCTTGAGATATTATTTGCGTTGATTATAGCGAAATTTTTGAATGAAAAGTTTAGTGGGTTAATGGTTTTTGTTGTACATATGTTAACGTATATACCACATGATGAAATATATTTATGATAATATCTATGCAAAATAAAGGAACACGATGTACCCAAATTCAAGAAAAATTGAAAAACCAGAAACACTATCAAAGCTAGTAACACTGGCAGACTACTCATACATGCAGAGACTAAACTGTGACCCCCAAGCTAAAGATGATGGCATAGACCATGACCCCAGAGAAGTCTTTACAGGTCATTATGTCACCGTTAAGCCAACACCTATTGACAAGCCTCAGTATGTAGCACATAGTAAAAACTTTTTTGCTGAACTTGGCTTGGCTGATGAATTAGCAAAGCGTGATGATTTTATACGTATGTTTTCAGGTGATTTATCACAGCTTCCGCCACCTATGCGGAAAGTTGGGTGGGCAACGGGCTATGCACTTTCCATCTATGGTACAGAGTATACGCAGCAATGTCCTTTTGGCACAGGTAATGGCTATGGTGATGGTCGTGCTATCTCTGTACTTGAAGCAGTTGTAGATGGCAAACGTTGGGAGTTTCAACTTAAAGGGGCAGGTAGAACGCCTTACTGCCGTGGTGCAGATGGAAGAGCGGTGCTTCGTTCAAGTGTACGTGAGTTTTTGGCTCAGGAGCATATGTATGCACTGGGCATTCCTACATCACGCTCTTTAAGTCTGTATGTTTCTGCTTCCCAAAAAGTAAAACGCCCATGGTACTCCCAAAATGCACACACAAGAGACCCTGACATGATGGCAGATGAGGCTGTGGCTATCTCCACACGTGTAGCACCGTCATTCATACGTGTAGGACAGCTTGAGCTTTTTGCCAGACGTGCCAGAAAAAATGAACACCCCAAAGCACTAGAAGAGCTTGAGATGTTGGTATTGCACCTTTGTGAGCGTGAGTACAGTGAGCAGATAGATGCAAGTCTAAGTCTTGAAGAAAAGGTGCTAGAACTAGCCACTGTGTTTCAGGTACGTCTTGCTTCTTTGGTGGCAGAGTGGATACGTGTGGGTTACTGCCAAGGCAACTTCAACAGTGACAACACAGCAGCAGGAGGCTATACGCTTGACTATGGCCCTTTTGGGTTTTGTGAATTGTTTGATCCAAAGTATCAGTCTTGGACAGGAGGGGGTGAGCATTTTGCATTTTTTAACCAGCCTAAAGCTGCACATAAAAACTATTTGATGTTTTGTAAATCACTAGAGCCTCTGCTTGGAGAAGATACAGACTATTTGAAAAAGCTAGAGAATATAAGAAAAAACTTTGGCAAAACCGCACAAAGAAAGCTAGAGCAAATGTGGGCTGGTAAACTAGGATTAAAGACGTTTGATGCTACACTTTTTAGAGAGCTTATGGCACTGATGATACAAACTGAAGTAGATTACACCATCTTTTTTCGTGAACTTTCAGAACTTCCCCAAGAGATGGAGCCACTACAAAAAAGCTTTTATCAAGATATAGATAATAATCAAATGCTTCAGCATGCTTGGATATCGTGGCTTGAAAAGTGGCATACATTTATTGATGATACTACACTACCAAAAGAGGCACTCTCACAACAGATGAAGAGAGTAAACCCCAAGTACACCTTAAGGGAGTGGCATCTTGTGGCTGCATATAAGCAGGCACAAACAGGAGACTATACTTTACTAAAAGAGCTACAAGCTGTCATGACAGAACCTTATACTGAGCAATCCAAAGAGATAGAAAAGAGATACTACAGTCTTAAACCCTCACACCTCTTTGAGATAGGTGGTATCTCACATGTAAGCTGTTCTTCTTAGGGGATTTGGTTGTAATATTTAGTCATCATTGTGAAGTTGACCACTGAAGTCAAAACCAAACTTCATTTTGTTTGCTATCTCTTCTTGCACTTCGTCTATAAGGTCTTCAGTTTCACCTTCTAGCTGTTCTATAAAAAAGTTTTTTTCTCTTTCTCGTTTGAAGGTATTGGTTTTGTATGGTTTGTCTTTTCCATATTCTTCAAAAAACTTTTCAAGCGTATCATCCCAGATAAAAGTAAGTGTATGTTCTATGGTTCTTGTTTCATCTTCATTGGGTAATGTATAGTTAAATCCTACAGTCTCTTCATAGGTGATGACTTCATAAGTGTTGTTTGACATAAAAATTCCTTGGTTGTTATATCGGATTGTACACTATAAATACTAAACCCCCTTATTGTTTACCTGTAGTATTCTTTTTCTCTACAGATCGTGAATAATAAGAAACAATACTTGCCTTCTCTATAGTATGGCTGTTAATCATAAACCCCACTAAGGCAGAGTCACTTTCAGCTGTGAGGTCTAACTTTTCCACATCTAAGGCATGAAGTGTAAATGTATAGGTATGTGCTTTGTCTCCCACAGGAGGGCAAGCCCCACCAAAAGAGGCAGACCCATAGTCTGTCATCGTCTCTATCGCACCTTTAGGGAGTAGATGTTTTCCCGATGCATCAGAGACTATCTGTTTGGTTGAAGCTGGTATATTTATAACAAGCCAATGCCACCATCCACTGCCTGTAGGAGCATCTTTATCATACATAGTAAGAGCAAAACTTTTAGTGCCTGTAGGAGCGTTATTCCAGTTGAGTTCTGGTGATTGGTTAGCACCAGAACAACCAAAACCGTTGAATTCTTGTATTTTAGTTAGCTGTCCTTGTATGTCTGTACTTCGCAGTGTAAATGTATCTGCCATAAGTACGGTGGCTGTAAGAAGTGAAAGTGTTAGTAGTTTCATTTTGGTTCCTTTAAGGTATATTTTAGCGTAAAAAAAATTAGAGCTTATCTGAAACGTGTGCTCCAAATTCAATTTTATTTTGAACATAATAAGAGACTATATAATAACTAAAGTCTGTTTATACTATAAAAACCTATTCAAAGATAGTAGTTAGATATACATATTTTTTGCATATGCTATGGCATCAGCTATAGCATTTTTGGCTTGTGGTGAATTTTTCCAACAGGTTGA
>JALWME010000233.1 GCA_027083995.1 Sulfurovum sp. | reverse complement strand
TCGTATCCATTGTACCCATAGCAAGCCCTGCACCATTTACCATACATCCTATTTCACCATCAAGAGCCACATAGGAAAGACCATATTTAGCAGCTTCTACTTCATCTGGATCTTCTTCACTTAAATCCCTCATCGCTACAATTTCTGGCTGACGATAAAGTGCTGAGTTGTCAAAGCCCATTTTTCCATCTAGTGCCAAAAACTCCCCTGAACCTGTACGAACAAGAGGATTGATTTCAATCATCTCTGCATCATTTTCCATATATAGTTTGAAAAGTTTTTGTGCAAAAGAGATAATATTTTTTTGTTCTGCTTTATCGGTTATACCAAGTCCAAATGCCAATTCACGACCATGAAAACCTTGAAATCCTATGGCTGGATCTACAGGAATTGTAATAATTTTTTCTGGTGATTTTTCTGCAACATCTTCAATATTCATACCACCTTCAGTAGAAGCCATAATCAAAGGCATTTCCAACTTTCTGTCTAGCACAACAGAGAGATAAAACTCATCTTTAATGTCCGCACCATCTTCGATGTAAAGCTTTTGTACCAGTTTGCCTTCAGGACCAGTTTGGTGTGTGACTAAAGTCATACCAAGAATTTCATCTGCTAATTCTCTTACTTCATCAAGAGATTTGGCAAGTTTTACACCACCACCTAAACCACGGCCACCTGCGTGTATTTGAGCTTTGACAACCCAAATAGGGCCACCCAATTCTTTCGCTGCTTCAACAGCTGCATCTACACTCTCAGCCATAATTCCTTTAGGTGTTGGAACACCATACTTTTGGAATATTTGTTTCGCTTGATACTCATGAATATTCACGTGTACTCCTTTTAATATAATGCGTACATTATACAGTTTTAGAAAAAAAATTTGATTAAATTGAAAGGTTTTAGGAGAGTTTTATAGCTTTGTGCCATGTATGTACACAGCACAAAGAGAGAGATAGAGATAAATATTTTAGATTTTTGGAGTTATCATCTCTTCTGGTTTGACATTTTTATCAAATTCTTCTACCGTCATAAATCCAAGTGCTACAGCTTCTTCTTTTAGTGTTGTACCATTTTTGTGTGCAGTTTTTGCAATAGTAGCGGCATTTTCATACCCAATGTGTGGATTGAGTGCAGTGACTAACATAAGAGAATCATTTAAAAACTTGTCTATATTGTCTCTAATTGGTTCAATACCTGCCGCACAATTCACATCAAAAGACTTCATTGTGTCTGTAAGAAGTCTAATAGACTGAAGAATATTATAGGCTATAACTGGTTTAAAGACATTAAGCTCAAAATTACCTTGAGATGCGGCAAAACCAATAGCGGCATCATTACCCATCACCTGTACAGCAACCATAGTCATTGCTTCTGCTTGTGTAGGATTCACTTTACCCGGCATAATAGATGATCCTGGCTCATTGGCAGGTATCTCTATCTCACCTAAACCACATCTAGGGCCTGAAGCTAACCATCTGATGTCATTTGCAATTTTCATTAGGTTTGCTGCAAGTGCTTTGAGTGCACCACTTAGCACTACTTCGGCATCATGTCCAGTAAGTGCATGAAACTTGTTTGGTTGGGAGATAAAACCATAATCTTTTTCCATAAAGCTGTTAAGCTTGGCAGCTACTTTTTCAGAAAATTCTGGGTGTGAATTAAGCCCAGTTCCTACAGCAGTACCACCTATAGCAATCTCCCTACAGTATACCAAAGCATCATTAAGTTGTTTAAGGTTTGTCTCAAGCATTGCAACATAACCAGAAAGTTCTTGACCTAAAGTAAGTGGTGTTGCATCTTGAAGGTGTGTTCTACCGATTTTTACTACATCTGAAAAAGCCTTAGATTTCGCATCTAGCGTTGATTTTAGTTGAGTAAGTGCAGGGATAAGGTTATCTGTCACCGTAACTACTTCAGCGATACGCATACCTGTTGGGTAGGTATCATTAGAACTTTGTCCTTTATTTACATCATCATTGGGATGCACAAGATTCTCTTTGGTGAAATCACCACCAAGAATTTCAGTTGCTTTATTGGCAATCACTTCATTCATATTCATATTTGACTGTGTGCCTGAACCCGTTTGCCATACAACCAAAGGAAAATTATCATCTAACTCTCCAGAAAGTACTACTTCACATGCTTGTGCTATTGCATTACTTGTCTCATCATTCATGCGACCTAAGTCATTATTTACCAATGCACACGCTTTTTTCAAGTTAGCGAAACCATAAACAACTTCTAAAGGCATTTTTTCATTACCTATTTCAAAGTTATGAACAGATCTCTGAGTTTGAGCAGCCCAATATTTATTCGCAGGGACTTTCATCTCTCCCATTGTAT
>JALWME010000232.1 GCA_027083995.1 Sulfurovum sp. | reverse complement strand
TTAATGTGCTTTTGGGGAGTATGAGTTTTGTAGGACCTCGTCCAGATGTTGCAGGGTTTGCAGACAAGTTAGAGGGTGAAGACAGAATCATCTTAACCCTGCGTCCTGGCATTACTGGCCCAGCCTCCTTAAAGTATAAAAATGAAGAAGAGATTCTCTCTAAAGCAAATGACCCAGAAGCATACAATAGAGATGTCATTTGGAAAGATAAAGTAAAACTCAATAAAATATATGTACAAAATTGGTCACTTCAAAAAGATATAAGTTATATGATAAAAACGATTTTAGGATAAATATGAACAATAGAATATTTCTCTCGACTCCACATATGTCAGGTAAAGAACAACAGTATATCGCTGAGGTTTTTGAAAGCAACTATATCGCCCCTCTTGGAACGTTTGTAAATCGTTTTGAAGAGAGCATAAAAGAATATACAGGCATTAATTGTGCGGTGGCACTCTCTTCTGCTACTGCGGGCTTGCATCTGGCACTAAGGGTACTTGGCATAGGGGAAGATGATTATATTTTGGCATCTTCTTTTACGTTTATAGGCTCTGTGAATGCGATACTGTATCAAAATGCCAAACCAATATTTGTAGATTCTGATGAGAGTTGGAATATCTCCCCTGTATTACTTAAAAGAGCTATTAAAGAAGCACCTAAGAAACCCAAAGCTCTTATACTTACGCATCTGTATGGTCAACTATGCAAGTTGGATGAAATACTGAGTATCTGTAAAGAAGAGGGCATCTATGTTATAGAAGATGCAGCAGAGTCTTTAGGTGGCTTGTATGGGGGGAGGCAAAGTGGTACATGGGGAGACATGGGTGTCTATAGTTTTAATGGTAACAAAATCCTTACTACTTCAGGTGGAGGTATGCTTGTGAGTAACAATGCAACATGGATAGAAAAAGCAAAATTTTTTTCTACCCAGGCAAAAGAAAATTTTTTGCATTATGAGCATAAAGAGTTTGGCTATAACTATCGAATATCCAATGTACTGGCAGCTATCGGTGTGGCTCAGATGGAAGTTTTGGACAATAGAGTACAAAGACGTAGGCAGATATATACACTGTATGAAAAAGAGTTATGTGATATAGAAGAGATACGTTTTATGCCAGAGATTGGCAATAGTGAAGGTAACCGTTGGCTGACGACATTAAGCCTAGAGAAGACAAATCCTTTAGCCTTGATAGATGCACTGGAAAAAGAAAACATAGAGAGTCGCCCTTTATGGAAGCCTATGCACCTACAGCCACTTTTTAAAGAAGCTATGGTCATAGAAGATGGAACAAGTCAGAGACTATTTGAAAAAGGTATCTGCCTGCCCAGTGGATCGAATATGAGTGATGCAGATGTTTTACGCGTGTGTGGTATTGTTAAAAAAGTGATAGATGGATGAAAGGAGTCTTTAGACCTACTGCACTAAAGCGAAAAGCCTTTTTTGTAGTTGCAGATATTTTACTCTCTTTAGTGACGCTTTTTCTTGCATATAATCTTAGGTTTAATTTTCATGTACCTGAGATATTTTTTAAATCATTTTGGCTTGCTTTCATCATCATCGTCTCGTTAAAAATCACTTTTTTTATTGTATTTAAAAATTACCACATTATATGGAGGTTTTTTTCTTTCTTTGATGCAAAAAATATGGTGAAAGCACAACTCTTGATATACCTCTCTTTTGCGGTGATATATCTGTTGTTCAAAGAGTACTTCTCGCCATTTCCTCGTTCTGTTATTATTATAGATTTTGTGTTGTCTCTTATTGTGCTTGGAGGGCTTAGAGCAGGTAAACGTCTGTTATACGAAGGTGGAACTCCGCAGACCATAAAGCCTACACTTATCATAGGACTCAACTCTAAGACGAGTACTATCATCCAAAGTGCATTAAAAGAAGAGATAGACTACTATCCTGTAGCCATCGTATCACTGGATGAAAATGAAATCAACAAAGATGCTTATATTAATAATGTCAGAGTCTATGATATAGATAGTTTGGAAGCACTTATAGAAGAGAAGTCTATTGTAGCTGCTATAGTTACGCAAAAGATAGAGACTAAAGAGCTTAAGAGATTGGCAGACAGGCTAAACACAAAAGGCGTATATGAGATAAAGCAGATGAAACTCTTAGGCTCAGAACATGAGAGACTTGAAGATTTATCTATAGAAGACTTACTTGCTAGGCACCCTAAAGACCTTGATTTGGAGATGATTGGTTCTTTTATAAAAGAAAAAAAAGTACTTATTACTGGTGCGGGAGGAAGTATAGGGTCAGAGATAGCAAGGCAGTGTGAACAATTTGGAGCAAAAGCGTTACTTTTGGTAGACCATAGTGAATACAATTTATATCAAATAGGTGAG
>JALWME010000231.1 GCA_027083995.1 Sulfurovum sp. | reverse complement strand
TCATGTGTATGTTTGATGGTCATAAAGTGTTGACGGTTATGCAGTGAATTGTTAATGACTTTACCATAGTAGTTTGCTGTAAGTATCATAATAAGCATCAATGAAAGCAGTGCGTAGGCAATCATGGTATAAAGGTTGTCTTCCATGAAAAATAAGCGTAACAGCAAAGGAGAATAGGTAGCCAGAACATAAGTAAGCAGCAGATCACTTTTTGATGCTAAAATGCCCATGGTTGAAAAACCCATAGCAAACAAAAAGAGCAGAACAAGCATCTGGTTAAGCAGACCTGTCTCAGGGAACATTAAAAAAGCAGCACTTCCCCATACTATACCACCCAGTAAAGCATTTGTATAATAGCGATCTAGCCAAATATCTGCATCTTTGAGTTTATTCTCTTCGCTCTCTTTTCTGAAAAGAAAATAGTGATAAAATCGGTATAAAAACATAATGAAAGAAACCAAGAGCCATATGCCAATGCTGTAGAAATCAACAAAGCTTATTTGTAACGCGGCTAAAAGTAACGCACCTAACATATTACCTATAAGCATAACAGGTAAAGAGAGGTAGTAGAAGCTTAGTTTGTCGTATGCAAGACGTTCTTTGATTGAAATATTAAGATTATCTATTGCTTCGTCCATATTACCATTTTTAATTTCTGTATTGTCCATAAGTTAAATATACATCCAGTAAGTTTATTTTGCAATACTATAACATAAATGTGTTTATATCAATAGTTGTATTGGTATTTTATGTTAAAATTTCAAGCATAGATAAGTGTTTCAAAAGGAAAAAATATGAACACCAAGAGCTCTCCTCAAAAACGTGCTACTGTAGTCTCTAGTTTAGTAGCTACATTACTGGTAATTGTGAAGCTTATTATAGGTCTTGCCAGTGGTTCTGTGGCCGTACTTGCTTCGGCTATTGATTCTCTATTGGATATGCTGGTTTCGCTCTTTAACTTTTTTGCTATTAAAAAATCTGAAGAAAATCCAGATGATGAGTATCAATACGGAAAAGGAAAGATACAGGCCATAGCAGGTGTTATTGAAGGTACGATTATTACACTCTCTGGATTTTATATCATCTATCTTGCTATAGAAAAAATAACACATCATAAAGAAACAACACTGCTTGCCTCAGCTATGATAGCAATGACAATATCTATCGGTATTACTTTTTTTCTAGTTCGATATCTTTTAAACGTTGCCAAACAGACAGACAATATTGTGATTAAAGCAGATGCATTACATTATCAAACAGACTTATGGTCAAATGCTGCAGTGCTACTTTCATTGGGACTGGTTTATTTTACTGGGTTTAATAGTATAGATGCACTATTTGGTATGGGTATTGGTGTATATATTATCTATGCCGCTTATGAAATCATTAAAGAGGGTATTGATATCCTGCTTGACCATGCACTAGATAAAGAGATGGTAGATAAAATTGGACAGATTATTGACTCTCATCCCGAAGTAAGCTCTTATCATTGGCTTAAAACACGTACAGACGGAAGTACCAATTTTGTAGAGTTTCATATGGTGTTAAGACCTAAGATACTCTTGCTTGAAGCACATATCATTGCAGATGAGGTTGAAGAAAAAATCAAGCTCCTGGAACCAAAAAAACGTTGGGTCATCACACCTCATTTTGACCCTTATGATGATGAAGAGGTAAATGATATGATGCTCTATGGGAAAAAACTGATTCAAGCAGAAAGCACATAAGTATGATATATCTTCTCTCTCCCACAGCAAAAGAAGGAACTATACATCTACCGATGATTAGTTTTTCTTTAATAGAAGAGAAATTGGATTTTACTGAGTATGACTTACTTATGTTTACATCAAAACAGGCAGTACGAAGTGCAGAACAGCTTAATGCAGATTGGAAAAAAACACCTTGTATAGCCATAGGAGATGCCACAGCAAAAGAGATAGAGATTTTAGGTGGAAAAGTCTACTATCAGTCTAAATCATCTTATGGAATAACATTAAGTCAAGATATTATAGTTAGATTTAAAGAGAAAAATATTTTATATTTACGTCCCAAAGAGGTATCATTTGATAGTAAATCTTTTTTAAATCAAGAGGGTATTGTTTTGGATGAAAAGAGTATTTATGAGACTAAATGTATGACGTACTTTTCAAATGACAAACCACAAAAAGATGCTATTATTATTTTTACCTCTCCTTCTACTGTTGAGTGCTTTTTTAAAAACTTTGTTTGGGATGAAAGCTATAAAGCAGTAGTTATAGGAAAAACAACACAAAAATATCTACCTGAAAATATAGAAATACATATCGCAGACAAGCCACTGATTACTTCAGCAATAGAAAAAGCATTTTCACTTATATAAATA
>JALWME010000230.1 GCA_027083995.1 Sulfurovum sp. | reverse complement strand
CAGACCAATATAATGGGCTACATTTTTACTACAAAAGTTTATCCGCATCTGAGTATAAGTTAAAACAACTTTCAGATGCTACTTTTAATACCTTAAATGAAAAAAAACAACTTCTCGTTGCAAATAAATTACTTAGTACACTATTTTTTGGGTATCCACTCAATACACTCAAAAAGAAGATAGCTACAGGTAATTTTATAGAAAATATACGAAATACTCTTAATGAGGATTATACAGATAAAGAGTGGTTGGAAAATCATATCGTTGATAATAAAGTATTTAGCCAGCGTGACTATAATGAACAGGTATCTGTCAATATACTTACACGTTTTTATGCGATGAAAAACCTTGACAGTTACTTTCTCAATAACTGGGTAGCATATATCCTTACACAAACGATTATGTTCTCTCCTGCTTATGAACTTGAATCAACCCATACTCCTAACATCGCTAGAGTATACAACCGTCTTGTCAATATGCTCAATATTGATAGTGGTATGCGTTATATTACCTATGTGCATATGATGAGTGAAGACAACTGGAGACGATTTAGAAGTCCCGAAGACAATGGCAGGGAGATGCTGGAGATTTTTACCCTGGACATGGATGATTCCCATGTACCATTGGCTGGGCAGGCACTGAAAAACTGGAAACTCGACAGAGAGAGTGACACACTTGTAGTGAGTTTGAACCAAAATAGAAAGCCACTTAAACTTTTTGATACAACCATCTATAATGGTGATGACTTTTACCGTGAACTGGCAAAATCTGATGCCTTTAGCAGGGGAGTAACCACAAGACTTGTAGAGTTTTTCTTCCCAAACAGTACTACAGGTAAAAAAACACAGATTACTTCAAGTATACTCTCTAGTAAACCTGAAACATGGCAAGATATTCTTTTGCAGATTGTCTTTTCTGAAGAGTATTTACTTCACTCCAGTAGAGCAAAAAGTGCAGAGGAACTGTTTTTTTCAATGGCAAAAAAAATAGATTTCAAACACCGAATGGGTACATTCCATGAATTGAAATATGCCTTGGAAGAGATGCATCAAGCTTCTATGAAATACAAGCTAGGTAAACTAAAACGTGTACCACTCGATACTCTTTCATTTGCAAACTATCACAAATACATCAGAGAACGTGTCCTGCTTATACATTCAAACCCAAAAAAGCTTGATGAATATGATGCATGGGATAGACAAGGGTGGGGTGCATCATTTATATCCACAGAGAACTTTACGTTAAATAAAGATGATATTGAAGCTAGCCTTCATTCATTTATAAACTATCTCTTTAGAACCATACTTTCACGTAATGCCAGTCAAGAAGAGTTGGTTCTATTTGATAGACATATGATATATACTAAAGATGGAGAAAAACAATTTCATTGGGCATTTAATATATTTGCAACCTACGATATACCTGACAAACAAGAAGATGAACGAAGAAAGAGACGTGCCAATATTGCAATTATTGTATTGGATTATATCTCCAGACTTTCAGAAACATACACATTCAAAGAGGTAAAATAATGAAAAGAAGAGACTTTATAAAACTATCTATGGCAGCGGGCACTGCTCTACTCATGCCTAGTCTGACTTATGCAAAAGATTTAGATCTAAGTAAAATTACTTTTTCATCTGCTATTAATAACACAAATAAAGCACAAACCATCATGATATTTATGTATGGAGGTGCCAGTCAACTAGGTGGCAACCTCACAAATATAAATGAAATCAAAGCTGCATCACAAAGCAACTATGACAACTACTTTAGAGGTATTACTCCAACAGCTAATGGCTGCTGGCAAGAAGCTGGTGGCACATATATGGAAGCACTTCTTGAGGATGGGGATATGACACTTTTTAGATGTTGTTACTCTAAAGTAAGAGAAGAAGAGAACAACAAAGCACATAACTCATGTACTGTCCAAAATCAAAAAGGCTCTTTTGATGACAACAGTGCAGGCATACTTGCCAATTTGGCACATATTCTTGAAAAGCATAAAATTATAGATTCCAATACCTTAATGCCTTTTATCACCCTTGAAGGAGAATCTAAATTTTATGCTGAAGGAAGAACAGCTCTAAATGAATATCTTAAACCCGTGGGAATTAATGAAGAGTTAGAAAATCCATACAGTCGAAATGAACGTGACTGGCGATACTATACCGCCGAAGAAAGAGACAAGCCAAACTATAATGATAAAGAAAATGGTTTTGATGCTCCCTTTCATAAAACAATGGATACACTTGCACAAAAAACCAATATAAAAGGAAAGATAAAAGAGGCTTTTTCCAAACGCTCTTCATTAAGTACTTTTATAGATGAGGTCTCAAATTCAGCTACCCCTGACCTTGGAGCAGATGCCTACCCGAAAGATAACCGTTTTTCAAAGAAACTTGAAACTGCGATTAAAATACTCTCTAAAAACCCAGATACCAAAGTAGTGACTATCGGTACTGGAGGTCTTGGAGGGTGGGATGACCACAATGAAGCTAGAGACTATGTACAAAGGACAGAAAGTCTCTTTGCATCACTCAAGTCTGCTATGGCACACATCAAAGCTGAAGGTAAAGAGCAGCAAATCAACATTATGGTATTTGGAGAATTTGGAAGAAATGTCAATCTTAATTCTGCACTTGGATGGGACCATGGTAACTTACAAAACTTCTATGTTTTAGGTGGCAAAGGCTATTTTAACCATAAGGGCGTAGTAGGTGAGACCATAGTAGAAAATACAGGACAAATCAATAGACTCTACCTTAAACCCAAACAAGGTACTTATCAATTTGAGCCACTAAGCATAGCAGCAACGCTTTATAAAATCTATGGGATTGAAAATCCAGAAATACTTACTGATGGCAACAAAGAGATAGAGAGATTATTTACCTAAGTTATATCTTTACTCTTGATTCTAAAGCACGTGAAAGTGACATAATGTCTATATTTTCCAGTTCTACCCCTGTGGGTACACCTTGAGCGATTTTGGTAAAGTGTATATTTAGCCCTTTTAACTTATCTTCTATGTAAAGTATCATTGTATCTGTAGCAATACTGGGAGGAAAGGCAAAGATGATTTCAGCTACCCCGCCTACAGCATAGAAAAGATGTGCCTCATCTAAGTCACGCACCTCACAAACTACATAATATACCCCGTTAAACTGTCCGCTCTCTTCTATGCTTAAAATATCTTTGGCCGACTGCACAATGCAAAGCTTGGAGCTGTCACGGTAAGGATCAGAGCATATTGAACAAAGTTCATCTTCACTCATATTGTGACACTTAGAGCATTTTTGAATAGTATTGACACCTGTTTCAAGTGCATGTGCCAATTTCATAGCAGCAAAACCATCAACCATCACTGCCTGGTATGCCATTCTTATAGCAGATTTTTTACCTATAGAGGGGAAAGACTGAAAAGCTTCTACTAAATTTTCAAAGGCTTCTATTTTATAATGTTTAGGCATTAATCTCTCATATAGTCTGATGCTTTGGAGTATTCAACAACTGATTTAATAAAAGCAACTACCTTTTGATGTTCTGGATGCATATCATACGCATCAAGCCCTGTTTGACTTTCAAATGTGGCAATAATACTTAAATCCATTGCCCTGTCAGCCTCTATAAAATTGACACCTACATCTATACTTCGCAGGCTTGGTACTGTACCCATAAGATTTTCTAACATCTGTTTAGCTTGTATAATATTGGCTTTTTTATTTTCTTCTTTAAACTTAAACATCACAATATGTACGAGCATATTTGCCCCCTTAAAACTATTTTCGTGATTATAACAAAATTATGGTAGAATTCGCAAAAATTATCCCCTTTATAAATGGAGAAAGCCTTATGACAGAATTATGTTACTATGAAGTCCTGCAAGTAAGCAAAACTGCTTCAGGTTCAGAACTTAAAAAAGCCTACCGTAAACTAGCCATGAAGTACCATCCAGACCGTAATCCAGATGACAAAGAAGCGGAAGACAACTTCAAGATAGTCAATGAAGCATACCAAGTACTATCCGATGAAGAAAAACGTGCCATCTATGACCGCTATGGGAAAGCAGGACTTGAAGGTCAAGGTGGTGGACGTGGTGGCTTTGGTGGAGCTAATATGGATGATGTTATGGATATGTTTAATTCTATGTTTGGTGGTGGCTTTGGAGGCTTTGGATCTCGCCAATCGCGTCGTGACCCTAACCAAAAGTATGCACTTGACTTTGAAATCGAACTGGAACTTGAATTCCATGAAGCTGTATTTGGGTGTAAAAAAGAGGTAGAGATGACTTATAAAACCTCTTGTAACGACTGTGAAGGCACAGGAGCCAAAGATGCCAAGCTGGAGACTTGTGAGACTTGTGGAGGGCAAGGACAGGTACTTATGCGTCAAGGCCCAATGCAGTTTGCTCAAACTTGTCCAAGATGTCATGGACAGGGACAAAGCATCAAAGAAGCATGTGGAAGCTGTAATGGTAAAGGTTACCATATAGAAGATGATACTGTGACAGTGACTGTTCCAGCAGGTGTAGACTCTGGTAATCGCCTAAGAGCCCCGAACTATGGAAATGAAGGTAGAAACAACCAACGTGGAGACCTCTACTTTACATTCATAGTCAAAGAGGATGAGAACTTTGTACGCAATGGTAATGATATCTACATAGAAGTACCTGTATTTTTCACCCAGTCTCTGTTGGGTGAGACTATTTCTATACCTACATTGGATGGAGAGCGTGAGCTAAAACTCAACAAAGGCACCACAGATAAAGAACAATACATGTTTCCTAATGAGGGTATAGCTGATGTACATACAGGAGAAAGAGGTCGCTTGATAGCCCAAATACAACTCATACTTCCAAAGAAGCTAAACGATGAACAAAAAGATCTACTGGAGAAAGTACAAGAAAGTTTTGGGTTAGAAAGCCGACCTCACAAAAGTACTTTTGATGCCGCTTTTGATAGAGTCAAGTCTTGGATTAAAGGCTAAGAGTGTACCTTTTGATGGAGTAACACTTTTGTGCTGCTTGGCATAAAGTCCAGATTATCGTTGCGAATATCATACGCCATCACATAAACTTCATCACCACCTTGAAGGTAATGATGCTCTCCAAATTCTGTATACGCAGTGGCACCTATAGAAACAAGTACTTGCTTTGGATAGTTAGATGCCTTAACATACTGTGCTATATCTTCTAATGGTCCAAAATCTTTTTGCGTATTCATCTTCTCTATAAGCCATGTTTTAAGCTTACTATAGAAATATGAATACCCAAGTAGTGGCACATCTACACCATAAGGGTGCAGTACACCATCACGCTTTACAAAAGAGCATAGATGATAGTTATCCATCACACCACCCTTCTCAAAGCTGTCTATCTCTATCCATTTATTGCCTATACCTTTAGAGTTTATACCCCATGACTTTTTTTCAGATATTTTTTTTGCACCCTTTTTACGTATAGTACAATCATTAAAAGTAGTAAACTTTTGGGCTGTCAAATCTGATACATTTCTATTTTCATCATACACAATATCAAACAATACAGCTATTTCTGGTTCAACTTGTACATTGGCTTTATCTGCAGGAAGGTGAAGTCTGTCTGTACCAATAGAGTATATCCCTAAAAAAGTCTCTGAATCTGGTAAATAAAAAGGAAAGATACCTTTAGGTGCATCTACTTCAGTAGTCACAACATTTTTAAAATCATCCAGTTCTCCTGCCTGTTCTAGATGATGTGCAAAATTCCCTGCTATACCTAAACATAGTACCTCATTTAATTGCATAAAAATCCTTAGCCAAATAATTGACATAGTATATCTTAGTGATGGTTAGGTTGTGTTTTTGAAAATAAAATTTAGATAATTATATGTATAAAAGTGTAGTTTATAAAGCTGGAACTGAAGTGGTTTTTGAAGTGATACCTACTACCCCAAGTAGTAGATACCAAAGGCTTTACTTACCTGCTACTGCATCTTTAAGCGTTTTACCTATTTTAAATTTAGGAGCTGTATGTGCTGCTTTAGTATATGTTTTATCTGTTCCTGGTACTTTACCAGACTTTTCTGCTACTTCTACAGTTGAAAACGTACCAAATCCTACCAAAGATACTGATTCTTTTTTTACTAGTGCTTCAGTTACTGATGAAATAAATGCTTTTACTGCTCTCTCTGCTGCTGCTTTACTTTCAAACTCACCATTCTTTTGTACTAGTTCTACGAAATCTGCTTTTGTCATTCTTCTTCCTTTTAAGTTTTAAGATGCAGTTATTATAGCACAAGAAAATATTATGTCAAGCAAAATAGCCCAAAATAGCGTTGTTTTAGTGTTTTTTACGAGAAAATTACTTATTTATAGCATAAATCATATTATTATGTATCATAATTTTCAATTTTGTCAATATTAAGAAGATGGTGCGCACGAGAGGATTTGAACCTCCACGCCGCGAAGCACGAGCCCCTCAAGCCCGCGTGTCTACCGTTCCACCACGTGCGCAACTATTAAAAGAACGTATCTAAAGCAGAAGCTTCATCTACTTTCGCTAACGCTGTGTTTTCTTCAGCAGAAAGCTCATGTGACTAGTCACATAAAAAAAGATACTTTTAAAGTTGTATCAAAACTTAAACTGAGGGATACTCCATGACAAAGATGCCATAGAGTGTTGTTTTTAGGATTAACCTAAATACGGGTTCGCGTAAAGTGCGATAAGGGCAATTACCAATGTATAGATAACCTGTGCTTCAATCATTGCAAGAGCAATAAACATTGTAGTCATTAGTTTACCACCAAGACCTGGGTTTCTAGCAGTACCCGCGATAGTTGCAGCTGCAGTATGACCCATACCAATAGCTCCACCAAGAGCCGCAAGACCAAGACCAACACCCGCAGCAACTACTGAGTATGCTTTAATCATAGATTCACCATCTGCTTCACCAGCAAATGCAACAGCACCAAGTGCCAAGAAAAGTAAGAAAAACTTTTTCATTTTTATATCCTTTAAATTAATAGATTTTAAGTCTCTGTGACTGTTCTCAAAGTCTGTTCGGATAGCGTAAATGATGTTTCCATCACCAACAACCACATAAATGCAAGCTGTTTCCCTACTGATTACTTTTTATAAACGCGTGATTATAGCCAACTATCATTTAATTTATGCTGACTAAAACATTAGACTTTCGTGTTCTCTTCTAGTTTGATATTGTCTGAACTCATAAGTTTTTCCAGGTCTGCTTTTGTCATGACTTCTTGAAGCAGACCTTGCTTGTTTAGGTCCAGTGGTTCAAATTGACGCTCTTCTAAAAGTTCCATAAACTCAAATATCTCTGGAGTTATGGCAAATTCACCCTTACTCACTTTAAGTGTTTTAAAGTATCTCAATATAGCCTGCACAGTCTCACTTTGATTTTGCTCCAGTTCTTCGTACCCAAAGGCTATCACATAGACCCCTGCTTGTTCTGCTGACTCTATAAAATTTTGAATCCTACGTAATGTATAATCCTCTGTTGGAAAACAATCAAGATTTATCAAGACCAGATGATACCCTTGTTTCATTCTTGATTTCTGGTTATGTTCATTAATCGTTTTTCTATTACAACACAAAAGCTCGGTATGGCGAGAGATAATAGTCTCTTCAAGTGCTCCAAATGACTCTTCAATCATGGTAGTATCGTATGATGCTTTATAAAGCTCTATATATTGTAAAGGTGAGAGATGGTAAAACTTCTTTTTGCCAAAGTCAAAAATATCTATTTTTAAACTCTTATGGGGCATAGAAGAGAGGAGTTCAAGACAGAGACTCTCTAGCAGATTGTCAGCTTTTTTTTCTGATACTTTGTCATAGAGCAGACAAAATCCACCATCATTTGTGTTGGTATACAAAGGTACACTATCACTGCCTTTAACCAAGTCTCCCAAATGAAATCCCCAGGGAAAAGTATATTCTTCCTCTTTTACCATTATGCTAAAAACTCCGGTGTCGCCAACTCTACTTTTTTACCTTTTTGTTCCATTACCACTACAGTGACAGCATCACCTTCACTATAACGTTCGCTTAGGTTGTTTACACGTTCTTTGGCTACTTTGGAGATGTGAAGTAAGGCATCAAAACCATCTGGCATTTCAACAAAAAGACCAAAATCCACGATACGTTTTACTTTGCCCTCGTAAGACTCTCCTATTTTGTATTCCATTTGTTTTTTTACAGGACTTGAAGCAAGTCCTTCTATGTGTGCTTTGGCAGCAGCTACTTTCTCTTTATCTCCACCAGAGACTTTAACACCCCCAGCATCTCGGTCAAGATCTATGCTTACTTCAAACTTCTCAATAATCTCACGTATAGTTGCCCCTGCTTTTCCTATGATATCTACAATTTTTGAAGGGTGTATAGAAAAGTTTTCTGTACTTGGCAGAGCAGTACTTGTTTGTATATTTTTTGCAGCCTCCTCCATCAAATCCAAAATATGATTTTTACCCTGACTTGCTTTGGCCAGTGCAATTTTTAAAACATCTAAGTCAATGCCGCCAAGCTTCATATCCATCTGAAGTGCAGTAATACCATCTTTAGTTCCTGCTACTTTAAAATCCATATCACCGTCATGGTCTTCGAGTCCCATAATATCAGTAAGGACTGCATACTTATTCCCTTCACTTACAAGACCCATTGCAATACCTGCTACCAATGCAGAGGTCTCTATTTTGGCAGCTCTAAGAGCCAAAGATCCACCACAGATGGTAGCCATAGAGGAAGAACCATTAGATTCTAAAATTTCTGAAACAATACGAATACTGCCATCAAAATCCAGAGGCACTGTAGGCTCCATCGCACGTTTTCCAAGATTTCCATGCCCTAACTCTCTTCTGCCTGGTGCCCCTATATATTTTGCTTCACCTACAGAATAGCCTGGAAAATTATAATGCACCATAAATGTTTCTGATTGTGCACTTTTTTGCGTGATAAGCTCATACATCTGTGCATCTTTTTTATCACCTAAAGTTACTGTCACAAGTGCTTGTGTTTGTCCACGCGTAAAAAGACATGAACCATGTACAGAAGGCAATAAATTTGTCTCTATAGTGATAGGTCTTACTTCATCCAAAGCTCTACCGTCTGCACGTACATTTTTCTCTAATATCATCTCTCTTACAGCTGTTTTTTTATAACGCTCAAGTACTTTAGAGACCAATGCTTTATCTACCTCTTTACCCTCAGACTCCAAAGCCAATAAAATCGCTGTACGGATTTTTTTAAGCTCTGATGAACGCTCAGACTTAGCCATGTGGGTAATGGCTTTTTCTATATCAGAAGCATATTTATTTTCTATATAAGCGTAAAGTGCAGTATCTACTTTATCTTCAGCCATCACCAAGTCTAGTGGTTCTCTACACAAGGGGCTAAATGTTTTTTCATAACTGGAAGTAGCATTATCAATAGACTCTGTGGCCATAGCAATCACATCTACCAATGCATCATCAGAAAATTCATTTGCAGATTGTCCATCGTCACTTTTTGAAGCCAATGTACGCATCTCTATCATTACAACATCTCTTCCAGAGCCTACTACCAACAAATCTAACTCTGAATTCTCTTGTTCTGCGAGCATGGGGTTGATAACAAGATTATCTCCTTGAGTCCCTATGCGTACAGCAGCAATGGATTTCTGCACAGGTATATCTGACACAAAGAGTGCGGCATTGGCTGCATGAAGTGCAGCTACTTGCATGTCAACATTGTCATCACTACTTACCACCATAATACTAATAGTCACAGGATAATGAAACCCTACAGGAAACAAAGGACGCAAAGAGCGATCTACTATACGAGAAGTTAGGGTCTCAAAATCACCTGGTTTTGTCTCTCTCTTTATAAATCCACCTGGAATTTTAGCTGCAGCATATGACTTCTCCATATACTGTACAGTTAAAGGTAAAAAATCTTCATCTACCGCTTTTTCATCTATAGCAACAGCTGCAATAAGTACAGCCTTGCCCTGTGTATACATTACTGCACCTGATGCCTGTTTGGCTACTTTATTAAAAGCATATTTCTCTTCAAGATTGTTTACTTCTATTTCTACAATTTGTTCATTCATCTATTTTATTATCCTTATGGGTTTCTTCTGTATTTTTATTCTCTTGCATTTGTGCTTCTACAATCTCTTCAATCTCTTCAAAGGAAAGTGGTTCAAAATTTTTATAGTAGTATTCTATCGAAATATAGTCTTGTATCTTATGAGGACAAAAAACTCCATCGCATACTGTAAGTAGATTTTGATACACTGC
>JALWME010000229.1 GCA_027083995.1 Sulfurovum sp. | reverse complement strand
AATGGACGTATGACTGTGATGTTCAACTCTTTTGACAAAGCACCACTTATACTCAAGCTCTATGGCATAGCCACAGTCATACATGAGAAAGATGAGAGATGGGAGGAGATGAGTGCATATTTTGCACACCATGTAGGTGCGAGACAATTCTTTGAAATGAAAGTAGAGTTGGTGCTTACTTCTTGTGGCTATGCTGTACCACACTATAAGTTCATAAAAGAGCGTGATACACTTACCAAATGGTCTGAAAAAAAAGGACGTGAGGGCATACGTGAGTATTGGGCTGAAAATAATACCCATACACTTGATGGTGTAGAGACACATGTGTTAGACAAAAGTCTTTAAGTGTCATCTATGCATAGTCTTTTAACCCAACCCACCTGGCAAAAAGCACTAGCCAGCGAGTTTCAACAGCCCTATATGCAAAAACTGGAATCTTTTTTAGAAGCCCAAGTGGCACAAGATAAAAACATACTTCCACCCAAACACCTATGGTTTGAAGCACTAAACCATACACCACTAGATGAAGTGAAAGTAGTCATACTAGGGCAAGACCCATACCCCACAGTAGGACATGCACATGGTTTGTGCTTTTCAGTGTTAGATGGGGTAAAACCTTTGGCTAAGTCTTTGCAGAACATCAACAAAGAACTGTTAGCTGACTTGGATATAGACAATAGCCATAGTGGCTGTCTTGAGTCGTGGGCAAAACAAGGGGTGTTACTACTTAATGCAGTACTTACCGTAGAAGAGGGAAATGCCAATGCACATAAAGACAAGGGTTGGGAAACTTTTACAGATAAGATAATAGAACTTGTTAATGAGGAGTGTGAACATGCAGTGTTTATACTCTGGGGAGCATATGCACAAAAAAAAGGCAAGGTTATAGACACAAATAAACACCTAGTCATCAACGACCCACACCCCTCACCACTTTCTGCTTACAGAGGATTTTGGGGTTCTAAGCCATTTTCTAAAACGAATGCCTATCTTGTAGAGCATGGAAAAAAGCCTATAGAGTGGGCGTTGCCTAGTGACAGACATAGAGATAATGATGATAGAAGTAAGAATGGTTGAGACAAAAAAGAGGCTCATTAGGTTACTTTTTGAACGCATACGAAAAGAGCTCGGCATACAGGCTGAAGATATTGAAATAGTGATACAAGAGGCTCCTGCCTATCGGTTTGGGTTTCGTAGTATGACAGGAGATGAGATGTTGTTAGATTATAAGGTGGAGATATGATATTAAATAGTATAGTCCCTTGGGTACGTAATTTGTCTGAGTATGTGGATATGTTTAATCTTACAGAATATGAGTTAAAAAACAGTAAAATTTTAGGTTGTGGTGATGGTCCAGCATCATTTAATGCTGAAGTGACGGCATTGGGAGGAAGTGCGGTTTCTCTAGACCCTACATATTAATTTACTACAGAACAGATAGCTGGTCGTATAGATGAAGTAGCACTTGAAGTGATGGCAGAGGTACGTAAAAAACAAGAGGATTTTGTATGGAAAAATATCGCTAATCCTGAAGCACTTTATAGTATGCGAATGTCAGCAATGCAAACATTTTTGGCAGACTTTAAGTGTGGGAAAGAAGAGGGTAGATACAGGTATGAGATGTTACCTAAGCTTAGTTTTAAGAGGGCTCAGTTCGACTTGGCTTTAAGTTCGCATTTTCTCTTTCTCTTATAGTGAACATTTGGACGAGCAGTTTCATAAAGATGCCATAGATGAGATGTTAAGAGTGGCTAAAGAGATTCGTATCTTTCCTTTGGTGACTTTATCTGGTGAAGTCTCTAAACATCTAGCTCCAATAGTAGCTATTTAGAAGCTAGAAAATATGGTTGTAGTGTAGTTAAAACAGAGTACGAGTTTCAAAAAGGTGGTAATGAAATGTTGATGGTAAAGCGTGTATAATTTTATGATAATACTTGACAGGAAAGAGCATGAACCCAAGTTTTGAAATAAAAGATAAAGTACTGGTTTATGATGTTTTGGACAAAGCAGAGTATGGTACTTTGGCTTTATGTATGGACAACAAACCTTATGCTGTACCTGTAAACTTTGTACGAGTAGAAGATGACATCTATTTTCATGGAGCTTTAAAAAATAAAAAGATGAAGATGTTAGCGCAGAACCCTGCTGTGTCGTTTTCAGTAGTAGAGAACTATGCACTGATAGACTCAGATTTTTCCAGTACAGAAGGCTTGGCGTGTCCTGCGACGCAGTTTTTTAAGTCGGTGAGTATTGAGGGCGTAGCAGAGGTGTTGGAGAGTCGAGAAGTCAAAGCAAAGGTCTTTACGGCACTTATGCAAAAACTTCAACCCAAAGGTGGCTACAAACCCTTTAGGGACTCTGAGTATGATGCAGCCATTAAGGCTACAGCTGT
>JALWME010000228.1 GCA_027083995.1 Sulfurovum sp. | reverse complement strand
TTGTCTAAAATGGGTGTGGCTATATAGATATTTTTGGCCTCTCTCTCAATGACAGACTTCAATGCTACCATCATAGTAAGTCCTGTTTCTATACATTCATCTGCTAAAACAACATATTTTCCTTTTAAAGATACTAAATCTTTTCCTTTACGATACTTATAGACATAAGAGAGTACTTCTTCTTCATATTTACGATGTGCCTCTGCATAAACATAGTCTTCCTTAATGCCAAATGCATCTGTAAGTGCCTTATGAATGACTACTTCTTCTGTCTCAGATATCATAGCAATGGCAAGTTCAGGGTTATTTGGTGCGAGTATAGGTTCTGTGAGTAAGATATCCATTTGTGCATTTACTCTTTTGGCTATTTTATCAGCAAAATAGACACCGCCTTCGCTTACGCCTATAATAACTGTTTCATTACTAGAAAGCAACTCCAAAGGCAAGGCATCTATTAGAGCAGATGCAGCATCTGCTCTGTCTTCAAAATAATACTTATGGTCTAAATCGTTGGGCATGGTCAGCTCCTGGGTATTGCTTGGCAACTTCTTCTTCATCAAAAGTATAACGAAACTCTTCTATATACTTCATCAAAAATTTATAAGCATAGTTTATCTCTTCCATCTCTTTGATGTCCCCGCCCAAATCAGGGTGGTTTTTCTTTGCCAAAAAATAATACTGTTTTTTAATATCTTCTTTATTGATGAGTTTAGGCAGATCCAATATATCTAAAGCATTTTCTATCTCTTCCAAGGGATTTTTCATTAATTATTCTTCTCCTGTACCTACGCCACCAAATGGCACAAAATTAAACTGTACATAAAAACTATTTTCTGTAGTAAAACCTACAGGACGGGGTATAATATCTTGTCGTATAGAGGCTGTCATGTTCCAACAGTCTTGTGCATAAGTTCCTCCTATCCTCCACTGTCTACTTGTTGATTCATCTATATCATACGTAAGACCACCATATAAACGTACCCTTTCATTCCATTTATAACCAAAATTAAAATTGATATCATTGGCTGGTCTTGTTTTTGTATCATCAGACAATTGTTGCTTATATGTGTGTCCTAAAGTAAAATTATATACTGACTTTTGTAAGGATATCCTAGATGAGGATTCTCGTACTTTTCCAAATTCATGGGCATAATCCATATTGCTATAAAACTGCCATTGTTTCCAATTGTATTGCATTTCATTGCTTAAATCTGCTAACGCATAAGCTCTATTTGGATAATATTTTTGGGAGAGTCTCTGAAAAAATTTTAATTTCATTGTTTCATCGTAAAAATATTGACTCAAGGAAAATGCATAATGCTCTTCAGGAAGACCAACAGAAAACAACTCTTTTTGTGTTCGGCTTAAAGCATCAAAATCTACAGGCTTCTCACTTTCATTTCCAGGTTTTATATACTCTAATGAAGGCTGTAGCACATGTATGTATTGTATATACTTTTTTGTGAGATCCGTAAACAACCTTATTTTGTGAATATTGCTATAATATTGAAAATCATCTTCTGCGTACTGTCCATTACCAAAAAAGAACTTACTATAATAAAACTCTTCACCTATAGAGACATGTAACAAATCATCAAAAAATGAACCAGTAAACTCAAGTGGGATTTTTACTTCAGCCTGTTTCAATGTTGAACCTTCTTTTCTATCGTAGTTATTGATATGTGTATCTATACTATACGTAAGGTTTTTCCATAAGAAATGGTTTAAATATTTATGCCATTGTATACTAGGCAATATTTGTACTGTTTCATCTTTATTGACATTTTCACGGGTATCTATAAAGTATTTTGCATTGACACCTGTATAATGTACATCATTATATAAATAATAATTTAACCTTGATTCCTGCAAAGGTATGAGACCAAAATGTCTCAAATGTGTTTTTTGTAAATTCAAATAATCAATATCATTTAAATAAGTTGTATTGATATAGAGTCCATCATTATACCCATTTGGCAAATATTTTCTTAATACATTAGAAGATACATAGTTAAACTCTAGACCATAATGGCTCTCTTCAGGTAGATTATATTGCGCAACATACTCACTTTTGTCTTTAAAATACCCTGCCCGTAATTCTCCAGAAGAATATTGACTATCGACAAAACGAAATGTACTATAGAGTCCAAGACTCCTGTTGGTACGTATTTGAGGATTAAACTCTATGTCCATACTAGGACCTAGATTCCAAAAGATGGGTTGTTCATATACGAATCCCTCCTTTGCATTATAACCCAAAAGTGGAAAAAGCAATCCAGAACTACGTTCATTGTTGGTTGAAAAGGCCAAATATGGAGAGTAAAAAATGGGGATATCCCAAAAATAAAGCTTTGCATCATAGACCTTCATATACTTTGCCTCACTATCATACATAGAG
>JALWME010000227.1 GCA_027083995.1 Sulfurovum sp. | reverse complement strand
GTGTCTCTTCTGTAAATAGCCCCTCTTCTCCTAGTGTACCATATACTTCATCAGTGGAAATATGGTGAAAACGACAATTTTCATATCCCTTTTTATAAACAAAAGGTTTTACGAACCACTTTTTATAAGCAACATCAAGAAGTATAAATGTTCCATTTACATTTGTTTCTATAAACACACCAGGGTTTGCAATGGAATTATCAACATGACTCTCTGCAGCAAAATGTATCACACCCTGCACATTATATGTATCAAAAATATCTTCAACTATTTTTCTATCACATATACTGCCTTTTATAAATGTATAGTTTTTATTATCTTTAACCTCTTTTAAGTTTTCCAGATTACCTGCATACGTCAAAAGATCGAGATTAATCACATGATACTCACTATATTTTTCTAAAAAATAAGGCACAAAATTTGAACCAATAAACCCAGCACATCCTGTAACCAAAATAGATTTCATTATTCACCAGCCATTTCTAACATATATTGTCCATATTCTGTTTTCAACAAAGGTTGTGCAAGTTCTCTTAGTTCATCACCAGTAATCCAACCTTTATAATAAGCTACCTCTTCAATACAGGCTACCTTATACCCTTGTCTCTTCTCTATAGTTTGAATATATTGACTTGCATCAGCCAAACTTTCATGCGTTCCTGTGTCCAGCCATGCAAAACCTCGTCCTAGTAACTCTACCCTCAAATCACCACGATCTAAGTATGCTTGGTTTATAGCAGTAATTTCAAGTTCACCACGTTCAGATGGCTTAATAGTTTTGGCAATTTTTACAACATCATTATCATAAAAATAAATACCAGTTACTGCAAACTTACTCTTAGGGTTTTCTGGTTTTTCTTCAATCGACAGCACATCAAATTTGTCATCAAATTCAACAACTCCAAAACGCTCTGGATCTTTTACTTGATAGCCAAAAACCGTGGCACCATGACTTTCCCGAGAGGCTCTTTCAAGTCTGGGTGCAAGTCCTGAACCAAAAAATATATTATCTCCTAAAATCAAACATACACTCTCATCACCAATAAACTCCTCCCCAATAATAAAAGCTTCTGCCAATCCATTAGGTTCTGCTTGTATTTCATAGGAAAATGCCATACCAATATGAGAACCATCTCCCAATAATGCTTCAAATCTAGATATATCTTGAGGTGTTGAAATAATAAGCACTTCTCTTATTCCTGCAAGCATTAAAACAGATAAAGGATAATAGATCATTGGTTTGTCATAAATAGGTAACAGTTGCTTTGATATTACTTTTGTTATGGGGTGAAGTCTCGTGCCACTACCCCCTGCTAAAATTATACCTTTCATTTCCTATCCTTTAGTTATTTGTCACACCACAAAAGTCAAATACTTCTTTTCCAAAGATACGAATACCTTTAAACTCATCATGTCCTACTAGAAATACTATAATATCTGCATCGTTTATAGCTACCTCATCAGGAATAATTTCAAAATCAGGATGTGTGCTTATGTTTGGTTCAACTGCAAAAACATTGAGACCATCTGCAATAAGTCTCTTGGTAATAAAAATAGCTGGAGATTCCCTTAAGTCATCAATATTTGGCTTAAAAGCCAACCCCATACATGCAACTTTTGCCACTCTGCCATTTTCTTTTTCAAAAGTTAATGCAGCATTTTTCACCTTCTCAATCGCCCATTCTGTCTTATATGTGTTTACTTCTCTAGCTGTTTTAATGATTTTTGCATCATCACCGCCAGCATGAACAATAAACCATGGATCAACCGCAATACAGTGACCCCCTACTCCCGCACCTGGCTGTAAAATATTTACACGCGGATGACGATTTGCCAAAGAAATAAGTTCCCAAACATTAATACCAAATTTATCAGAGAGGATAGAGAGTTCATTTGCAAAAGCAATATTAACATCACGATAACTGTTTTCTGTTAATTTTGCCATCTCTGCTGTTTTTGCATCTGTTTGAAGTACTTGCCCACTTACAAATGTTTTATAGAAAGCAACTGTTTCTTGAGTAGATTTTTCATTAATTCCACCTACTATACGGTCATTTTCTACCAATTCACGCATAATCTGTCCAGGCAAAACACGTTCTGGACAATGTGCAATATATACTTTAGAAATATCTACACCATTATTCTCTAATACCTCTGCTACTTTATCTGTAGTTCCAACAGGTGATGTTGACTCCAATATAACAATATTACCCTCTTTTACATAAGGGGCAATCGCTTCAGTTGCAGAAACCACATAATCTATATTGGGTACATATCCCTCATGAAAAGGTGTAGGAACAGCGATAATAAATACATCTGACTCCTTTGGCTTTGTATCTGCAATAAGATTTCCAGAATTAACAGCAGAACGTACAAAAGTATCCAAATCAGGTTCCACAATGTGAATATT
>JALWME010000226.1 GCA_027083995.1 Sulfurovum sp. | reverse complement strand
ACTTTGACCATCACATTGGGCTCGCCTATGGCTGCAAAAAGTCTTTTCCCCTCTTCTATTGTGCTTTCTGTGTCGTAAGAGAGAAAAGGGTCTACTTCTATAGAGATATATCCATCATTACCCATATCATAAGAGTCACGTAATGCCTGTGCTGCTGTACGTATATCATCAATAGCCAGTGCCTCATATTTCTCTTTTGCAGATTTGCCAGCAAGACTTTCTAGCTGCTCTTTATATGCAGAAGATGTGGTAATAGCCGAAGCAAAAATAGAGGGGTTAGAAGTAGCACCATTGATAATGCCTTTTTCAATCAAAGCAGAAAACTCATTTTTAAGATAATCTCTCTCAACAAAGTCTAACCATAAAGAGAAGTTTATGTCTCTATTTACCATTTTTTATTCCTTATATTCCCAATGTATAGTGTCCCAAGAACCCCAGTCTATAGGCTTTTGTATTGTGGTTTCAAGTGCATTCAGAAAAATTTCTCTATCAACTGTTTGAGCACCTAGCCGTACCATATGATCTGTTTTCATTTGGCAGTCTATAAAATCATATCCTCTGCTACCTAAAACGTCACTTAGTGCTTTAAAGGCTACCTTGGATGCATCAGACACATAAGAGAACATCGACTCCCCAAAAAATGCTTTACCCAAAGCCAAACCATATAAACCTCCTACAAGTTTACCCTCCTTATATACCTCTACCGAATGGGCAAACCCTTCATTATGCAGACGTATATATGCCTCTTTCATTTCGTTGGTAATCCAAGTAGATTCTTGACCTTCTCGATAGATGTTGGCACAAGAAGTAATGACCTGTGAAAAATGTTTATCAAAAGTAACAGTAAATTTACCAGAACGCAACACTCTTTTAAAAGATTTACGCACAATAAATTTATCAGGATAGAGTAGAAGTCTTGGATTGGGAGACCACCACAGTATAGGTTCATCTTCTTTATACCAAGGGAAAATACCTTGTTTGTACGCAGAGAGTAATCTGTCACTTGAAAGATCACCCCCATAACCAATCAAACCATCTTCATCAGCTGTTCTTGGGTCTGGGAAGGCATAATATGTGTGCTCTACAGGTGTAGTGTAATCATTTTCCTCAACAGACATAGTTACTACAACAACCTTAGTAGCTCTTCAAACTAGTTGCTTGCAAAAGTGAATCCTAAAGTTTCATCTTTATAATTTACCTTGACAGAACCACCGTTTTTAAGCTTACCAAAGAGCATTTCATCTGTCAATGCCTCTTTAATATGGAGATCAATCACACGTGCAATATGTCTTGCACCATAACGCTCATCATACCCTTCATTTGCCAAATAAACTTTGGCTTTTTTACTCAATTTAATTTTAATCTCTTTGCCTTTAAGTAAAAGGTTAAGCTTATCTATCTCTTTATCTACTATCGTAATAAGTGCTTCAAGAGGCAGTGCATTAAATTCTATAGTTGCCGTCAGTCTGTTTCTGAATTCTGGTGAGAAAAAGGCTTTGAGTGCATTGTCTGTTTTGACAGATGTATCTTTATTGAAGCCCATGACATTGGCCTCTTTAGTACCCAAGTTTGAAGTCATGATAAGAACTACGTTTTTAAAGTCAGAGACTATACCATTGTTGTCTGTAAGCTTCGCCCCATCCATAACTTGAAGTAGTATATTCATAATGTCAGGATGTGCTTTTTCTATCTCATCAAGTAGCAGTACTGTATGTGGGTTTCGTTTAATCATTTCAGTCAAAAGTCCACCCTGTTCATACCCGACATACCCTGGAGGTGCACCTACCAAACGGCTGATGGCATGAGGTTCCATATATTCAGACATATCCAGTCTTTCAAAGTGTACATCCATCGTTTTTGCCAACTGTGTTGCCAATGCCGTTTTACCCACACCTGTAGGGCCTACAAACAAGAATGACCCTATGGGTCTATTGTCTCCATTGAGTCCAGCATAGGAGCGTTTAATCGCTGTAGTTAGAGATGCGATAGCTTCATCTTGTCCGATGATATGTGCAGCAATATCTTTTTCTAAAGTTTTGAGTTTCTGGGTATCATCTGTGCTTACTACCGTAGAAGGGAGTTTTAGACTTTTTGCTACTGAATGCTCTATATCTGTAGTCGTCACAGTAATATCTTTTTTACCTTTAAGCATAAAATGTGCACCCACTTCATCTATGATATCCATCGCTTTATCTGGTAAAAACCTATCATGTAAATATTTCACAGAGAGGTCGATAGCAGACTGCAGTGCCTTATCTGAAAACTTAATCTGATGGTAACTCTCATACTTGTGCTGTACACCTTTGAGTATAATAAAAGTATCTTCAATACTTGGTTCGTCTATGTCTATCTTTGCAAATCTACGGCTTAGTGCTTTGTCTTTATCAAAAAAGTTTCTATACTCTGCATAGGTAGTAGCACCTATACACTTGAGTTCACCACGTGCAAGGGCTGGCTTAAGTAGATTAGAGGCATCCATGCTTCCTCCACTTGTTGCTCCTGCACCTACCATGGTGTGTATCTCATCTATAAACAGTATGGCATCTTTTTGTTTGGTCAGTTCAGCGATAATACCTTTAAGACGTTTCTCAAAATCACCTCTATACTTCGTACCTGCTACCAATGCACCCATATCTAGAGCATAGACTTTTGACTTTCTCAGTATCTGCGGTACTTCCTCTTCAGAGATACGCAATGCCAAACCTTCTGCAATGGCAGTTTTACCAACACCAGGTTCACCCACAAGAAGTGGATTGTTTTTCTTTCGTCTACAAAGGGTTTGCATCACACGTTCTATCTCATCTACACGCCCAATGACAGGATCGATCTTGCCTCTTTTGGCAAGTGCTACTAGCTCTATGGTAAACTTATCCAAGAAAGACTCTTTGTCTTTCTCTTTGCCCTCTTGGCTCTGTGTACTCTCTCCTTGATCAAAACGATGCGAAATCACTTCTAGGACATCTACGCGAGAAAGCCCCTCTTTTTTCATAAGATAAACAGCATAGGAATGCTCTTGCATAAAAATCGCTGCTATCATGTCACCGATAGATGCTTCTGCACGTCCTGCGGTATGGATATGTGTCATCATATCATTGATGGTACGCGAAAGAGCTACTGTCTCAAAAGGTTCCATCGTCTCATTGGTCGAAGGGATTGTTTTTTCTATATGTTCTATGATACCTTCTTCAAGTACTTCCAGGTCAGCATCAAGATAAGAAAGTATCTCCTTGCCTTGTGTTGACCTAAGGATAGATAAAAATAGATGTTCTACTGTCAAATACTCATGACGATGCTCTTTGGCATAGTCTACTGCTCCTCTAAACGCATCATTAAGTGCAATACTAATCATACTAAATCCTTTATTAACTATCTTGTTCTATGGTTGCAAGCAAAGGAAATTCATTTTGCTTTGCTTTTTGCTTCACTTGTTGTGCTTTTGTCTGTGCTATCTCAAAAGAGTATACACCACAAACCGCTTTACCTGTCTCATGTATATGCAGCATAATTTTTTCAGCTTCGGCGGACGTTTTATGAAAGACCCCTGTGAGTATCTCTATGACAAAAATCATACTTGTGTAATCATCATTGTGCAAGAGTACCTTAAACATTTTTGGTTCTTCCAGCTCTAAGGTTAACTCTAATTCTTCTTCTATCTTTGGCATACTATGTTACAATCCTAAATGTTATTTTTTATGTTTTAATATATCATATTTACCATTAATAATCCAAAATTGTAAAGGAATTGTGAATGTCATCACTTTTTATTACTGCCACAAACACCAATGTAGGTAAAACACACACCACACTAAAACTCATAGAAGCCCTTGCTTACAAGGGGTATAAAGTAGGTGTGTTTAAACCCATAGAAACAGGTGTGTCAGACATCCCACCTGATGCTACTCTACTCTTAGAAGCTTGCCAAAAGGTAAATGAAAACTTTAAAACATTAAACCCACATGACATCACAGCCTACACTTTCACTTTACCTGCTGCTCCCTTTTGTGCAGATCTACAACAAACCATAGACCTCAGACGCATCCTAGACAAACATGAAGAACTCTCACAGCTGTGTGATATCCTCCTGGTTGAAGGTGCAGGAGGACTCATGGTACCCATCACCAAGGAGTACATGATAATAAACCTCATCAAAGACTTAAACGCCCAAACCCTTTTAGTCACACCTAGTCGCTTGGGATGCATCAACGACACTCTGCTCTCCATACTCGCACTCAAAACATTTAACATAGACTTTGACTGGTGTGTGAATGTATATGAAGATGAAGAGAGTTTTTCTGAGGTTACACAGCCTTATTATGATGCTGTTTTCCCTGAGTGGTGGAGTGTTGACAAAGGCTTACAAAAGTTTATTAGCTATAATATCAAATAAATCTCAAGGACAGCCATGCAACACCTAGTAGACACTAACGATTTTTCAGATACACAGATAGCTCAGCTTCTTAGCGATGCTAAAAGTTTTAAATCCCACCGTCCGCCACAGCTGCTTGATGACAAACTGCTTATCACTCTTTTCTTCGAGCCATCAACAAGAACAAGATCTTCTTTTGAGGTAGCTGCTAAGCGTCTTGGAGCTTCTGTTGTGCATCTTGATCCCTCTCGAAGTTCCGCTAAAAAAGGTGAGAGCCTAGAAGACACCTTCGCAAATCTATGTGCTATGGGGCCTGATGGTGTTATCATCAGACACTCTGAAAACAACACACCCAAGATACTCGCTGATATGCAGATGACACCTGTCATCAACGCAGGTGCGGGAAACTACGCACACCCTACCCAAGCACTGCTTGACCTTTTTACTTTAGTAGAACATTTTGATGGAAACATCAAAGGTAAAACCATCGCCATTGTAGGTGACATTGTAAGCTCCAGAGTGGCTAGTTCTGGTATACGTCTACTCACACGTATGGGTATGCATGTTTTACTGGTAGCTCCTAAGCAGTTTATGCCAGAATCTGACCTGCCTCAGTATAAAAACCTAGAAGATGTCATGGACAAAGTCGATGTCATTATGAGTCTACGTGCACAGCTAGAACGTCATGAAAAAGAGCTATTTGAAAACTATGATGATTATGCTTCACAGTACTGCATTACTTCAGAACGCATGGGAGACAGAGACATTTTACTGCTTCATCCAGCTCCAGTGATGAGAAACATCGACATCTCAGATGAGATGTTAGCAGACACTCGTTGTAAAGTATTGACTCAGGTTAAAAATGGCGTGTTTATGCGTATGGCAATTTTAAAACTTCTTTTACTAGACTCTTAAATGTGGCACAATAGAGAAAAAGGCTATAGAGAGTTGAATCGTCTTGGGCAATCTCGTACTCCCTTCCTCTTCATCATCTCTTACAATCAAAACAAAATCTTTGCACAGTCATTAAACAAACTAGATAATGACATCTTCTACAAACTAGAGGATTGGCGTAACTACCCCATAGAAAAAAGAAAACAGGCATGTATCTTTACTAAAAACCCTGTGGATTATCCTATCTATCAAAAAGCACTTGCTAACATACTCGAAGAGATACGTTCAGGAAACACCTATCTTATAAACCTCACATTCAAAACACCAGTGGAGACTAATTTTTCTCTCAAGGAAATATTTACCTATGCAAGAGCAAAATTTAAGCTTTACTATAAGGATGAATTTATCTGTTTTTCTCCAGAACGTTTTGTAGAGATAGAGGGAAGTACCATAGCTACCTATCCTATGAAAGGCACGATAGATGCGAATCTCAAAAATGCCAAACAGAAGATACTCGCAGATGAAAAAGAGATGGCAGAACACGTCATGATAGTAGACCTTATGCGTAATGATTTGGGCATCATAGGCTCCAATGTCAAGGTCGATAAATTTCGTTATGTGGAGAAAATCAAAGCAGGTAAAAAAGAGTTGCTGCAAGTAAGCTCCAAAATCACTGCAAAATTATCAGATGATTGGAGAGATAATATAGGTTTGCTCTTAAGTCAGATTCTACCTGCTGGTTCCATTACAGGTACACCTAAAAAAAGTACCATAGGTATCATAGATGAAGTAGAAAATTTTGAAAGAGGCTTTTATACAGGTGTGTTTGGTGTCTTTGACGGAAAATCTTTACGTTCAGGTGTAATGATACGGTTTATAGAAAAAGATAAAGGGGAACTCTACTACAAAAGTGGTGGTGGTATTACCATAGATTCCGATGCAAAAAGCGAATATGATGAACTCATAGATAAAATCTATTTGCCATTTTAAACCAAATAGTGTAAACTACAATTATATTATTTTATAAAGGTAACTTATGTCTAGACTATTTTCTATTGTTATTGTTGCACTCTTTTTACTTTTTAACACAACACTATTTTCAGAAGAAGGAGAAATAAAGCCTCTCATAGTTCCTGAAACTTCTCTACATGAAAACACCGATGAACCAGTCACCCATGAAGCTGTAGAAGAAATAGAAGCAGAAGCAATCCAAGAGAAGGAAGTAGATACCCAAGACGTGGTAGCAGAAGAGACTTCAGTAGAAGAAACTTCAGATGATACAGTATCCAATAGCCAAGAGAGTGACACAAGCAACACTGCAGAAGAGATACAAACTGAAGAAGTACACCAAACCCAAGAAACACCACAGACTCAAGAAGTACCACAGACCCAAGAAGAACCTACAGTTGAAGCTCCCTCCATAGAGGAACTTGAAGCCAAAAGAGCAGAAGAAGCAGAACTACGAGAAGTCGGTGCAGGGGAAGAACCTGTTATTGAAGAGTAGCATTTAAAATACCCTTTATTTACATCCTCTATCAGATCTATGTAACCAGTTATATTTTCTGTCTGCATTCACTTTAGAAAAATAGACCCTACCTGAATCTCTCCATGGGTCTATGAGTACACCATCTTCAATTTTACCACCTTTAGAAACGATGACCAAAGCATTGTGTTCACGCCAGTACTCTCCTATATTTGCACCTACTAAATGAAACTCAAAATCTCTATACTTTTGTGTCAAAAGGTGTCTATAGAGTGCATCGGACCAGTGATAACACAGCCCTTTTTTACGAAATCCCATATTGACCAAGGTATTGTGCCATAGCGGAGGTGAGGTAAGCTGGAACTCTTTAGTAAGCCTACCTACGGTATAAAATATGTCTTTTGAGAGCCTTATACTCTCTTTTAAAGGAGTATTTTTATCTAAACTATGTAGTTGTGCGGAGAGTTTGGCTTTTTGTGGTTGTGACACCTGTACAGGGGCTACAGTACAAGCAGTCACACACACCATACACAGACTAATAAAAAGTCGGTTTTGCATACTGCCCTGTCAAATAGTAGGCAATTACGAACATCACAAGTACCATCGCAAGAAGGTAGACCATAAACCATTTTGAATTTCTAGAAATCATATATCCTCCTACAAACCCTACTATAAGCCCACCTATATGTGCAGAAACATCTACAGCAGGGATAAAAAAACCTATCACCAGGTTTAGTCCAATAATCATCCCAAAATCTTTCATAAATGCTTTGGTATGGGCTTCTATTTTTTCACGATGTGCCATAAAAAACCCTGCCATCGCACCAAAGATACCAAATATAGCACCACTTGCACCCACACCTACTGAGACTGGATGCATGACTATAGAGACTAAACCTCCCAGTATGCCTGAAACAAAATATATACCCAAGTAAGACTTCGTATCAAAATATGCTTCTACCCCTCGACCTATAAGATAAAGAGAAAACATATTCATCAATAGATGTGTCATACCCCCATGTAAAAACATGGCTGTAATCAGTCTCCACCACTCTTCATATAGTACAGTAGCTGGTCCATAGATAGCCCCTGCATGAGCAAGTACTTCTATGTCCATATCTATAATACTTTGGCTAAAAAATGCTGTAAAGAGATAGCCCACTATATTGAAAGCTATAAGTGTATATGTGATTTTATGTTGTAAGAAAGTAGCTTTCATTGCTCTTTAGCAAATAGCCTCAGGGAAGATAACCCCATCTACACCAGAACGTGCAATCTTGGCTATCTCTTTCTCATCATGTATAAGCACCAATATCCGTGTATCAAACAGATACTCCTGTGCAATAGGCTGTATGATAAGGGCATCATCTTCTTCACAAATCATATATTTTGCTCCTAGTGTATTTGCAAATATGGCTTCTTTGAGTGAATTGACAGTCACTGCAAAGGCTATATCATGCTCATGGCAATGCTTGGCAAGTGCATGGGAATCCACCAATGGTTCCAACAATACAACATCATTTGCCTTTGTATTTTTTATCTCTTTTTGTGAAAAAACCTTGCAAAACCCAGGACTTTTTACCCATGGATGACCCATAATTATCATGCTATCTCCTTTTGAAGCTTAAGAAGCACACTCATCGCTACAGTAATACTTGGCATTGACTATAATGCTCTCTTTTACTGTGACGTATGTGCCACACTTATTACACTCTACTAGCGTATCTTCGTCTAGTTTCTTTTCCTCTTTGTTGCGTCCAATTGAGGGGAACTTTCCCCCAAAAAATTTATATATAGCTATGCCTACCACGGCAAATATAAGTAGTTTTAAAATCAAGATGTGCCTTTGATATATAAGTAATTTCGTTGGTTCTTTTGTACTATATCATACTCTAACTTATGCTGTACATCTTCCATCTCATCAAACACACGTGAACCTTTATAAAAAAGGTACTCTGTTTTACTGTCTGATACCTCTGCTGTTAATGCCAGCAACAACTTTGTATGTGTCACCGCACGCGACGTAATAAGCCCAAAAGCAACATGTGCTACATCTTCGACCCGCTTGGGTTCTACCTGTACATTTGCTAATGCCAAATCTATGGCTGCATACTTTAAAAATGAGACACGTTTCTTCAATGGCTCAGCAAGAACTACTTCACACTCTGGCAGTGCAATAGCCAGTACCAAGCCTGGAAACCCTGCACCTGTACCTACATCCAAGAGTGTATCAGGCTTTTGTATAAAGGTTAAAGGATAGAGCGAATCTACTACATTGACATAGATAGCATCTATGGTTTTAGCCCCAGTGAGATTATGTATCTGATTCCATTCGTGTAAAAGCGAGGAGAAGTTTTCAAGTTTTGTGACGACACTTGCATCTAAATGTATCTCCTCAAGGTCTAAATATTGCGAAAGGTTCATTAAAGCATATGCCCCATCTGGTCACGTTTTACGTTGAGATACGCTTCATTGTGTGGGTTTGATTTTATCTGTATAGGTAACCGTTCTACTATTTCTATAGTACCTAAACTCTCCATTTTTCTAGGGTTATTTGTAAGTAACCTAAGTTTGTCAATGGCAAAAAATTTGAGTATAAACTCTACTATCTCATAGGTACGTTCATCTGCTTTAAATCCCAACTGATGATTGGCTTCTATAGTGTCAAAACCTTTGTCTTGCAGGGCATAGGCATTGACTTTGTTGAGTAACCCTATGTTACGTCCCTCTTGACGGTGATATATCACCATGCCACCCTCTTTGGCTATTTTTTCCAAGGCATAATCCAATTGCTCTCCACAATCACACTTGATTGAACCCATCACATCACCCGTAAGGCACTCTGAGTGTACACGTATAATGGGGGTGCTACAAAGTGTATCTGTAAAGATAGCCATATGTTCTTTGGCTTTTTCATCCTTAAATACTTGTATGTTAAAGGTGCCATGTTTGGTAGGCAGGCTTGCTACTTGTGATATTTCTATACGATTCATAGTTAGATTATACTTTAAAATTAGAAATTAGAAATTAGAAATTAGAAACTTTAGTGTAAAATAGTACAAATACTTACTCAAGGCCCATTATGTTCACACGTTTTAGAAGAAAAAGAATTAACCCAGTCCTAAGAGATCTGCTCCAAGAGACCCATCTTAGTGTCAATGACTTCATCTACCCACTTTTTGCCAAAAGTGGCACAGGCATCAAAGAGGAAGTAGCTTCAATGCCAGGTGTGTTCCAAATGAGCATAGATGAAATAGTCAAAGAGTGTGATGCACTTAAGCACTTAGGCATCAAGTCTATTATCCTTTTTGGCATCCCTGATACGAAAGACTCTGTAGGAAGTGACGCTATGTGTGAACATGGCATCATCGCCCAGACAATACGTGCAATAAAAGATGCACACCCAGATATGTTTGTGACCACTGACCTCTGTTTCTGTGAGTACACAGATCACGGTCACTGTGGTGTCATAGACCCAGTGCTAGAGACTGTAGACAACGACATCACCCTGGACAACCTAGCCAAACAAGCAGTCGTCCACGCCAAAGCTGGTGCAGACATGATAGCACCATCTGGCATGATGGATGGCATGATACAAGCCATCAGAGGGGGGCTTGACGCTGCAGGATTTGAAAACCTCCC
>JALWME010000225.1 GCA_027083995.1 Sulfurovum sp. | reverse complement strand
TCTCTTATCAATTCAGCCAAGTATTCACGTCCTGTATCATCTAATCCGCCACTTCCTTGAAGTGTAGCCAGACGCATCTCTGCTCCCACTTCTTTTTGGATACGTTGAAGCTCTTTAAACTCCCCCGTTGTCACCAATGTAATAGCCTGACCACTCTTTCCCGCACGTCCGGTACGTCCAATGCGATGCACATATGACTGAGGGTCAAAGGGAATGTGGTAGTTAAACACATGGGTTACATTTTTTACATCAAGTCCACGTGCTGCCACATCTGTAGCTACCATAATCTTGGTTTCCCCCCGTCTATAGCCTTTAATGACTATTTCTCTATCTCTTTGCTCTAAATCGCCATGCAAGCCTGTAGCATTAAAACCAAGTGCCTGTAAATGTTCAGCCAGTCTATCTACCTCACGTTTCATACGACAAAAGATAATACATTTATTTGTATCTTCCGTCTCAAGAAGTCTTACAATCGCCTCATCTCTTTGATACTCTTCAATCATATAATAACGTTGTTCTATAATATTGTTTGTAGGTTCATCTTCATTGACCACAGAGACAAACTCTGGCTGATATAATATATCTGCTGCAAGTTCTTTTATAGGTTCTGGCATTGTTGCAGAAAAGAGTAAGGTTTGTCTGTTTTGGGGAATATATTCAAATATCTCCTTAATCTCTTCTAAAAAACCCATATCAAGCATCTCATCCGCCTCATCGAGAATAACTATTTCAGGGTTAAAGACATCAATTTTCCCTTTCTTGTAAAGGTCTTTAAGTCTTCCTGGTGTGGCTACAACTATCTGTACTCCTTTATGTATAAGAGCTATTTGTCTACCATAGCCTACACCACCGTAGACAGTAAGTGTACGAATACCTGCAAAACGTCCTAAATGATATAATTCATCGGCTACTTGTGTAGCCAACTCACGGGTAGGTGTAATAACCAAAGCTCTTTCTATCTCTCCACTGGCTAGTTTATCCATCATAGGTAGCCCAAATGCAGCTGTTTTTCCTGTACCTGTATGGGCTTGTCCTACCATATCTGATCCAGATGTAATAATAGGGATTGCCATCTCTTGAATGGGACTTGGCTCCCTAAAGCCTGCTATCTTCACTCCTTTTGCGATATCGCGGTGAAAATTAAACTCAGAAAATTTCATAATTATCCTTAAAATAAATGCCCAAAAACTATTTTGAACTTAACAGAACTTCTCATAAGAAGTTCTATAAATTCAATCCCTGCTATATTACCATTAATAAAATAATGCCGAAAATAATTCTGTAAATACCAAATGCCACAAAAGTAAACCTCTGTATAAACACCAAAAAAAGTTTGATAGTAACATATGCCACCAAAAATGCTGTTACAAAGCCTATGATAAATGCTGTCCAGTTGGCATTTACAAACTCTTCATAATGCTTTAATAAATCATAGGCACTCACTGCAGCCATCACAGGTATAGCCAAAAGAAAAGAAAATTCAGTAGATGTTTTTCTATCCAGTCCTGAGAGCATACCACCAATGATGGTAGCTCCTGCTCTAGAAGTCCCAGGGATAAGTGAAAAAACTTGTGCTACCCCTACCCATAAAGCTTGCATCATAGATACATCTTCTACTTCTGAGACATGATGTTCTTTTGCTTCATAAAAGTATTCAAGCAATAAAAAAATAATTCCCCCTATAATAAACATCCATGCAACTGTCTCTACATTAAATAGTGCCTTGATATGGTCTTTGAACATAAAACCAACGATAGCGATGGGAAGAAAAGCTACCATAAGTTTGACCCAAAGGTCTATTTTTTTAAATGTAATTTTTTCTTTATAGATGAGCATAACTGCAAGTATGGCTGCAAACTGTATAATGACTTCATAGGCTTTGGTAAGTGCATCTTGTGACACACCCAAAAACTCAGAAGCAACTATCATATGCCCTGTTGAGGAAATGGGCAAAAACTCTGTAAAACCTTCAATAGACCCTATTATTATTGCTTGAAAAATATCCAAATTATTTCTTCTTTCTTTTTATATTTTTTACTTTTTCATCAAAATGATATGAGGCAGTAAGTGCAATAAAAAACAACCAAGTTCCTGCACCTACAAATTTAAAACCTTCTTCATATACCTGTATACTTGAATATTTAAATGGCAAATATCCTTGAATCAAATCAGTTATAATAGATAATGCCAATAATGTACCTGCAAATATAAATCCAAAACCATTAATATAAATAATAGTTTTATAATGCCTCACCAGTAAAGCTATCGCTAAGAATGCATATGTTCCATAGCAGATATTTTGGTCTATATAACGATCATGTATCATAAAAAAATCATCTATTGCAAGCAAGAGAGAAAACAAACCCAATAAAAAAAGTAACTCTTTGTATTTATATTGTTTATATGAGGGAGCCGTTATGAAAGCAAAAAATGCTAT
>JALWME010000224.1 GCA_027083995.1 Sulfurovum sp. | reverse complement strand
CGAAAACAAAACAATGCAATAGGTCATTAACCTTAGATTAATCTGCCTTTACTATACTTGCGTAAACCTAATACTAAATAAAAAAGGAATATTATGGCTTTATATGATAGAGACTATACATCAACAACAGAGACTGGATATGTACAAGAAGGTGCTTCAGTTAGTTTTATGAAACAAACGTATCAACTTTTAGGTGCAAGTATGATTGCTGCTGCTGCAGGAGCATATGCTACTATGCCCTATGTTGAAACAATTATGCAATACAAATGGTTTATCTTTGGTGCAGAACTTTTGATACTGTTTTTTGGACTAAGCATGACAAGAGGCAAGCCTGGTCTTAATCTTGCAATGCTTTTTCTTTTTACTTTTTTAACTGGTGTTTCACTTGTACCTCTTTTAGCTTCACTTATTGGTGCAGGTAATGGTGCAGTTATAGGCAATGCATTTCTAATGACTTCTGTACTCTTTGGTGCATTAAGTCTATTTGCAATTAACTCCAAAGCTGACTATTCTAGTTGGGGTAAACCTCTTTTCATTACACTTATTGTTGTGATTATCGCTTCACTTGTGAATATGTTTATACTTCAAAGCCCTATGATGCATATAGTTATTACCGCAGGTATTTTACTATTATTTTCACTTTTTACCATTTATGATACACAAAACATTGCCAATGGTGCCTATGATTCACCTGTAGATGCTGCTGTATCTCTATACTTAGATTTTCTCAATATGCTTACAGCACTTCTACAGCTTCTTGGAATCTTTGGAAGTGATGACTAAACAAGTTTGTTAAGGGTTTTTGCCTTTACAAACAATACTTCAAACTCCAAATAATCTAAAGGATATGTTGCCATTAGATATTTGGTTTCTTTATATGAAAGTTGTTTCTTTCCTCCACTTACCCCTGATTTTTTAATATATCTAAACATCTCTTGTACAGAAGAGAAGTGAAGTTTGTATCTTTTTAGATTAAATTCTGCCTGATAATGTTTTTGAATACTTTTTTGCAATGCTATTTCACTATATATGGGAGAGCTTATTTTTGTAATTTCATGTACTGTCTTGAATGTATTGGCAGTAAACATAGCAAAATATGCATAAGAAGATTTTTTCGCTAGCTGCGAAAAAGTAAAATCTAAATCTTTACTCCATTGCAATGCTGAAGAAGAAACTATAATACTATTTTCATTACTGTTAAAAGAAAAAGCCTCTTGTGTATTGAAATCAGCACATTTTTTTTCTATATGGCTATGCACAGGATGCAATGCCAACATCTCAGAAGAAGCGTCTAATGCAATAAACTGAGATACCTGTATATTGTTTTTGACCATATACTTAAAAACTGCTCCTGAACCACAACCAATATCAATTACCCTATCGTAAGTTTTTTTAGGTAGTGAATCAACAAGTGTTTTGGCTACTTCATCTTGAATCATATTGTGTGCATTATAAGAGTGAGCAAACCTTGAAAACTCTTTTACTGTTGTTGTGTGTTTCACATTTTCCCCACTTCATCACTGTTTCAAAGTTATTTAGGTATAATCGCCAAAATTATACCCAAATTATACAAAGAGGCATAGATGACATCAACACTTTTAATCGTACAAATAGTACTTGCGATTGCAATCACCATTGCAGTACTACTTCAAAAAAGCTCAAGTATAGGACTTGGTGCATACAGTGGAAGCAATGAGTCTGTATTTGGAGCGAAGGGACCTACAGGTTTTCTTGCAAAACTTACTTTTACTCTGGCTTTTCTTTTTATTGTAAATACTTTGGCATTGGGGTACTTCTATACAACAGAAAACTCTGCATCAGTCTCAGATAGCATCGTACCCACAAACAATGCTGCTGTACCAACAGCACCAACAGATATAACGCCTTCAAACTCTGCTCCTTCAGTACCCGCAGTACCTACAGCAAAGTAATCAACTTTTAGGAGGGGTTTTCCTCTTAATATCTCTTATTTTCATACAGCCTAAGACACAAAAAGGTAAAAAAGGGTAAAATTTGCCTAATTGAACCCTCAGTATAACCTAGACATTCACAATGGGTTCAATACATTAGCTAAGGATAGATTATGACAAACGAAATTTTTGAACACACTGCAGAAAATATGGATAAAAGTATTGAAGCCCTGAAAAGAGACTTTGCAACACTTAGAACAGGCAAGGTAACTACTGGAATTGTGGACAACATTAAAGTAGATTACTATGGTACCATGACTGCCCTCACGCAGGTAGGAAATGTCATCGCTACGGATGCGACAACCATCAGCATTACGCCTTGGGAAAAGACACTTCTTCCTGACATAGAAAAAGCCATACAAGAAGCCAACATTGGGGTGAACCCCAACAATGATGGAGATTTCATTAAGCTCTTTTTCCCTCCCATGACTTCAGAACAAAGACAAGAGATAGTCAAGCAGGCAAAAGCCATGGTAGAAAATGCCAAA
>JALWME010000223.1 GCA_027083995.1 Sulfurovum sp. | reverse complement strand
ACACGTATCTATCGTTATATCTTTAAAACCTCACAACCTTCCGTCTTTGAACAAAAGTATATCTCATACTATGCACCTTTTGATGAGAGGCTCCTACAGGAAGTATTGCAAATTTTTGTAGGTTCTCATGACTTCGACTTCTTTAGAAAAACAGGTAGCCATACATATACTAGCACAAGAGAGATTTACTCTGCTATGCATATAAAACGTGGAAAATATCACTATCTGTACTTTAAAGCCAATGGTTTTTTACGGGCACAAGTACGCATGATGATAGATGCTGCGATGCGTTGCGTGCATCAAGATCTCACACGTATACAGCTAGAAGAACAGCTCACATGCCAAACAAAACACACTACAAATCTAGCACCCCCTGAGGGACTCTACTTAGCAAGGATACTTTACACATGAAAAAAATTTTACTCATTGCCCTACTCATTACTCCATTTGGCTCTTTTATTTATGCAAATAATGCAATGGAACAACTCTATCTAAAAAATGCCTGTAACTCTTGTCATGGGATGTATGGTGAGGGGATGGGAGCCAGCCCCAGACTTCAGGGAGTAAAAGAGTATATTTTACTTCGTCGCCTCAAAGATTTACAGCAAGGTAAGGCACGCACTGCCAATGGTGCAATAATGATATCATTTGCCAAAGCACTAGATGAGAACCAAACCAGGCAAATGGCAAAATACCTCTCTAATTTAAAAACAGTAGTAGATGATAATCGTTATGATATAGAGTATGAACCCTCAGGAGATGGAGGATCTTAAGTAGAAATTATATTTTCTCTATAATCTTTATCGCATCATAAACATCATTAGCGATAAAGTCTGCATATTCTGACAATACTTCTTTGTCCGTGTATCCACAAAGCACTCCAATACTCGCAATATCTGCTTCTTCTGCAGCTATCATATCTGCAGGTGTATCACCTATCATATATGTCACCTTCCCATAGTGATACCCTAATGCATTCATAGCTCGTTCTACTGGCTCAGGATGTGGTTTTGGGTTTTGCACATCTTCTCTGCCTATGAGAATATCAAAGTACTTCATCAGGTCAAAATGTTCAAGGAGTATTCGCGAATATTCGCTTGTTTTTGTGGTGACCACACCAAGTCTTCCATGTTCGCAGGCAAGCTCTATAGCTTCTTTTACTCTAGGTAAGAGTACTGTCTTTTGGGTATGTATGGTTTGGTAGTGCTTTTTGTAGGCTTGGACATATGCCATTTTTTCAGATGCATCAACACCCAACTTTACAAACATTATATCAAGCGGTAACCCTATAAATGATTTGATAGACTCAGCACTTGGTACAACTTTTCCAAATGACGTATATGCCTTCTCAAAACTCTCTAAAATCGCTTCTGTTGAATCTATAATAGTCCCATCAAGATCAAAAAGTATAATCTTTGCTCTGGTTCTGTTTTCTTTTAATTGGTAAATCGTTTGTGCCATACTTTGCATCCTATGTATATAATATCTTTTTACGCATGATACCCAGTAAAGATAAAATTTTTAAACTGCTTTTCAAAGAAGATTAAACTCTTTGATTAATCAAACTATAGTGTATCTAAAAAAATTTCATATTTTCACCTGCTTACAAACAAATTAGCCACACCACTGTTGATAACATAATCATAACTTAGTCCTCTATGCCCCAATAATTTGACTTTGGTTTTCTTATGTTGCGTAGATATATATACCCATCGCCAAATAGTGGTTTTTGTAGTGAGCAATTTAGGAAGAGACAAAAAATAATAAACACCGTATACTAGTATTATCAAAAGTGAAGGAAAGAAGATGAATCCACAGATACAAAAAGTGACTTATTATATAGAAAATCATCTTGATGATGAACTAGACTTGATGATACTTGCAAAAGTTGCTGGATATTCTCATTTTCACTTTTGTCGGATATTTAAACTACATATAGGTGAGTCGGCAATGTCGTATGCCACGAGGTTAAAACTTGAAAGGGCGGCTTCTGAAGTGATGTATGCTCAAAAAAGTATGATAGAGATAGCACTTGACGCTGGGTATCAAACCCCTACAGGCTTTCTCAAAGCCTTTAAGGCACGATTTGGCACGACTCCAACAGCGTATCAAAAAAGTTCGCTGAAATTAACAGATTATTATAAGGATACTAAGATGAATTCAATAGAAATTAGAGAAAGAGAAGCGGTAGATGTCGTATTTGTACGAGAGCTGGGTAACTATGAGAAGAGTTCTGACATTGCGTGGAAAAGGCTTAGTCAAAAACTGAATGATTTAGAAGAAAAATTTGAAAAAAATCCTCCATCAATGCATCTACAAATCACACAAAAACATTGTGAAGCACTGGGTATCTGTCATGATGACCCTCAGATAACTGATGAGGCAAATATCCGCTATGATGCAGCACTTGCCTGTGGTACAGCAGAGGTCAATGAGTTGAAAAAGTATGACTTTGAAACCAAAACAGTTGTAGGTGGAAAGTATGCAGTCATATCTTATATGGGTAACTATAATGTGGCAGAAGAAGCATGGGGAGCACTTTATACCTGGATAGATAAAAGTGACTATACCTTTAGAGATGAACCAGCATTTGAAAAATATATTGATGCATTTGGCGAAAAAGACCCAGATAAGATACAAACAGAAATTTATGTACCCATAGCATAAAAAAGACCATACATCACCTCAAAGGGCATATGTGCATACTTTACTTATAGAAGATGATTTCGATTTGTCTGAAGCTATTTCAGAATTTTTAGAACTTAAAGGCATACAGTGTGACTTTGCCTATAGTGGTGATGTTGGCATAGAGATGGTAGAAGCCAGTCATTATGACCTCATCATATTGGATGTAATGTTACCTAATAAAAGTGGCTTTGAAGTAGCACAAACTTTAAGAGAACAAGGTTTTCATACTCCCATTATTATGTTAACAGCTTGTGACACTTTAGAAGATGAACTTAATGGTTTTGAACAGGGCATAGATGACTATGTGAGTAAACCTTGTTCCATGCCACTGCTTTATGCCAGGATGAAAGCACTTCATGAACGTTCATCACCCAAAGTAAACTATTTATCTATCGGAGATTTGGAGATATTTTACAGCGAATATATTGTAAAAAGAGCGAATAAAGTTTTAAAATTAACACCTACAGGATGGAGACTTTTTGAACTGTTGGCTAAAAGAAGTCCTGATGTTGTCTCTAAGCTAGAGCTTCAGGAGTATGCATGGGAGAGTTATGATGTCGATGCAAATACCTTTAATGTGCAAATGCATAAATTACGTAAAGCCATAGATGGAAGCCATGATAAAAAATATATCCACACGATACATGGTGTGGGCATAGCCCTAAGAGATACAGAGACCACATCATGAAAACTAGAACATTTTCCAGACATATTTTTTCACAAATGCTTTGGCTTTGGCTCTTTTTATTTGTAGCATTTAACTTAATATTGTGGATATTATCTTTCCAGATTACAGAAGTCACTATCTCTTCGCTCTCTGAACTTGAAGCAAAAAATTTAAAAGACAAAAGCCATAAAGATGTAGTAAAAATGTATAACAAATGGGAAGAGATACCTTTAAAATACAAAAAATTATTTAATAAAAACGAAACAAAAGAGCAAGTAACGCTTGAAAAATCATTACCCAAAAGTGAAGAGATAGCCTATCTTTATACCTATATGAATGCACAAGGTAAAGCAAACTACTTACTTAGTATCTACAATGAAAAAGATATACAAAAGATTGCAGATGATATATTTTTCAAAAGCCTATCTACTATTGCTTTAACCACACTTGTAATATTTACTATACTCTTTTTAATGTTATGGTGGCTTATTACAAGAACGGCTCAACCCTATAAAAAACTGCATACTTGGATAAAAAGCATTCAGGATAATGAAGAGAATAGACCAATAATAAATTTTTCTATTAAAGAGATAGATAACATCGCACTGGAGTTAGAAAACAAAATTATAACGATTCAAGCTTATGCAAAAAGAGAAAAAGAATTTTTGAAACATGTTAGCCATGAATTAAGAACACCACTCTCCATCATACAAGCTTCACTGGATACCTTGAATGCATTAAATACTAATCCTAGAAGTCATAAAATACTAAGTCGTGCATTAAAAGCCAATAACAATATTAAAATAACCTCTTCAGCACTCCTGTATTTGGCAAGAGAATCCAGTAAACCTATCGAAAAAACAGATGTGATGGTAGAAACATTTGTTTCACAAATCATTTCTGACCATGATTATATATTAAAAAATAAAGCGGTACAGGTTAATTTTAAAACATCTATTAAGTCTATACACATAGAAGAAGATTTTATCTTTGTTATTGTCTCCAATCTTGTTAAAAATGCTTTTACTTACAGTGAAGTAGGGCATATAGATATTGTTTTTACCGATACGTATTTTTCTATTGAAAACAGTATCTCTGAAGCGTATAGTAGCGGTAACGACGTAAGTTTTGCATTAGGATTAAAGCTTGTAGAACTTATCTGTCAAAAACTCTCATATAAACTAAAAATAACAGAAATAGATAATCATTTTCTAGTTAAAGTTTTGTGGGTTTAAAGAAGGTTGTCATCGTAATATTTTGATAATACCAAGCATTCTATACTTACCTTGTAAAACATAAAATACGAAGGATATAAAATGTTAGGTTCTAAAACGATTACAACTTTTTTACTACTGGGAAGTAGTATGGTTTTTGCAGAAAGTATATTTACACAAAAAGATTTTACACAAAAAAGTGAAGATAGCAGTGGGTTTCATGGAACTTTAGGTTTGTCTTTTTACGCTGCGTCCATTGATGGATATACTGATTTTGGTAATTTTGAACAAAAAGACGGCTTTCAACTCTATTCAACACCTGCACCCCATGGGTATCTTAGTTATACCATAGATGAATTTTCTATTTTTTCCAAAATAGAAATAAACAGAGGTTTAGGTATTGGTTTGGCATATAATATATTTGAACTTTATTATGTTCCAAATCAAAAAAGTATGCTACTTAAATTTGAAGACCCCTTAAATAGAAAAAGCAAATCTACTGCATATGATGTACATTCGCTTCAATTTTCAGCTAATTCGTTGTTTGAGACACCTTTTTCACTTCACTATACTTATGAAGAAGAGAGTGTTCATAATGATAAAAATGGATTCTCGCGTAACTTTACACCCAAAGAGAGGGCTTTGTTAAAGCGTTCTTTTAAGTCACACACTTATGGGCTTTCTTATGAAGACTATCTTGATGAAGAGACAAATATACGTCTTAAGGTTGGGTATGAGAAAAATACAGCAACAGGAAAAGCAAACAGTTATACAGCATACGACGTGGAAGTAGAACTAATGTCTTCTTATGAAGCATTTTTTTATGGAGATCTGTTTAGCTATGAGAGGGCATCGTATGATGCCATCAACCCTATAGCAAAAAAAGCAGAGCGTAGAAATAGTTTTAGCAACAAATTCTATGTAGGATACCAGTATTCTGAAAATACCTCTTTTTATCTTTCCTATACTGTATATAGAATAAACTCAAATATAGACCTATATAATCAAACATCATCGTTTGTAAATCTAGGCTATAGTTATGACTTCTAAAGATTTACTTTTAACAATGCTTGTACTCTTTTTTTTAGGGTGTACAAGCATTTCTCCTAAAGTAAAAACTCAAAATATTACTGAAAACAATAGTATAAACTATAAGCACACTTTACCCAATATTTACAATAATAAATCTTTTTTATATAGAGGTCATAATAAGCATCTGCAAAATTATCTTCATGAAGTACTTCAAAACAACAATGACCTAAATGCACTGGCACTCACTAAAAAATCTCTTGCTCTAGGTATGAAAGTTACCCGAGCCAATACCTACCCTAGTGGAGATATTACACTTAATCATAGTAAAAATAAAGAGGGTATAAACGCTAAATTCCAAAACAGAATTTCAACAGATATAACCATGCATTGGGACTTGGATCTTTGGGGCAAACTCTCTGATGAATATAAGGCATCCAAACAGATGTACCACTCTATGGAACATAGATACGCATATCAAAGACGTATTTTATTACTGAATGCAACGATTGATTGGATAAATTACTGGTATATCTTAAATGTCATAAAAAATCAAAAATTACTTTTAAAAAAATATGCAAACCTTACTAAGCATAACTTGGAGGTCTCCAATGCAGGATTAAGAGACCGATACTTTTATTTAGAGGCAAGACGTACACAAGAACTGATACAAAGTAGCCTGTTTAATACTGAATTAGATTTGGTAAAAGTGCGTCAGCAACTAAATGTATATAGAGGAGTAGCACCAAATAGACCATTGTCTATGGAGCTAAGCCATGAAGTTTTACCACTTAAACTGGATGTTAAAAAAACACATCGTGTCAACAGCTATATAGCCCAAAGAGATGATGTTCAACAATCCCTGTCACAACTAAAAGCAACAAAATTTTTAGAAAAGGCAGCGTACAAAGCTCTTTTACCACAGATAAATATCTCTTTTTCAGCAAGTAAAAGTGTAGAGAGTCTCTCTAAACTCCTTTCAGGAGAGTTATTATGGGAGTTTATTGGGGGTATGGCACAGCCAGTTTTTCATGCATATCAGTTGCAAACTTTAGCTGAACAAAAGTCCTTAGAGACAGGTATAGCATGGAGGAACTACAAAGAAGTGGTACTTCAAGCTCTTTTAGAAGTACAAAGTGCTCTAGTAAGTGAAACTGTTTTAAAAAGGCAGTTAAGACACAAAGAGCATTTTTATGAAAATTTATTAAACTCACTTAAAAGTTCTAAAGAGAAAACGATTGAAGGTATTTCTGATTTTGCTGATTATTTGCAAGAAGAGGCAAATGCTATAGATGAGAAAAATAATCTTTTGATGCTTAAAGCAGCCTATGCAAAAAATAGATTACATCTTATGAGTGCTTTAGGTTTTCCTTTAGTTGTAGAAGAAAATGTAGAAAAAAATAAGGATAGATAACATGAGAATAGTAGTATTAATCGGCTCTGTGTTTGTATTGATATTGAGCCTACTTTTTATAGTAAGTATTGAAGAAAAAAGCACGGTACCTAAGGTAACAGCTAGACCTATAGCCAGTGTCTCTGTGATAGAAGTAGAGGCAAAAACACATAAGGCAAACCTCTATGCTACTGTTATGCTAGAGGCCAAAGAGAAGATAAAAATGTTCTCTTTTCTCTCTGGAGATATTGTATTTCGCTCAGAAAAGCTCATAGAAGGCGGTATGGTAAACAAGGGTGAAAAATTGTTAGCCTTGGAAAGTGTTGAGCATGTTGTAGCACTTAATGAAGCCAAATATAGAGTAGACGAAGCAAAGTATGAATACCTAAAAGAGGACAAAAGACATAAACAAGCTCTTAAAGACTGGAGGCGTTTAGGTACAGCTAAACCTTCTAACCTAGCATTAAATATTCCACAACGTAATTTGGCAAAATCTAACTTAGTATTTGCTAAAAGTCTACTAAAACAAAAAGAGATGAACTTAAAAAAAACAGTTGTCAGATCACCTTTTTCAGGTGCAATTATTACAAATGAAGTAAATACCTTGCTTGCAGTAAATCAAGGAGATATGCTTTTTGAAATAGCCTCAAATAGGGTACTCCAAGGAAGCGTTGAGTTAAGTGCAAGGGAGTGGAAGCTTTTGGAAAGGGGATGGAAAAAGAGTCAGGTTAACGTAGAGCGTCTTAAAGATAAAGTACAAACTACCGCACAGCTCACTCATGGTGGTATGTACATAGAATCAAATCACTATAAACTCTACTTTACACTGAAAGATAAAACATTTAGATTTGGAGATTTTGTCAAAGTTTCACTACCAACAAAAGGGATATTAAATAGCATAAATATTCCTCTTCGTGCAGTAACCCCCAATGGATTAGTATGGTATGTGGATGATGACAACAGACTCCAAAACTTTACTGCTTTAGAAGTAATATATCAAAAAAAGAGTGCCATTGTAACACTTCCTTTAAAGAGTGAGGTTACCTATGGAGATAAATGGAAAATAGTCACAATACCCCTGTCTAGCTTTCATAGAGGTATTAAAGTAGCTCCCATGGTAAAGAGTAGATAATGAAAAATTTATTGAAATTTTTTATAGATAATGCTGTTGCTACAAACTTAGTGATGCTGGCTATTCTCATATTGGGTGTAACAACGATGCAGAGTACACGCATAGAGGCATTTCCAAAAGTACCAGCAAGCACAATAACCATTACAACAATCTATGCCGGTGCATCAGCTAAGCAAATGGATGAGTTAGTTACCCAAAAGATAGAAAAACATCTCGATGGCGTAAGAGGCATCAAAAAAATTTACTCACTTTCACAAGAGGGTATCTCTATGGTCACTGTAGAGAAAAAATTTTCTGCAGATGTCTTAAGGCTAAAAGAGCGTCTAAAAAGTAGGTTGGATGAGGTTTATGATTTCCCTCTGAAGATGCAGCGTCCCATCTTTAGCATAGATGAATATTCTATGACTGCAATGTACATTACCTTATCGGGCAAAAGTGATGCCACAACATTGGAGTATTTTGGCGATAAAGTACGAAAAGAGTTATTGCATCTACCACAAATCTCCAAAATCGATACATGGGGAAGCAGTGTTCCTGAGTTTAGTATTACTTTTGATGTCATGAAACTCGAACAGTTTAACCTGAGCCTGGATGACGCCATCTTAAAACTGCAGGAGCAACTTCAAAAAAATCTAGATGGATATATTAGTAGAGATGGAAGAACTGTTTCCGTGGAAGTTAGCGAAGAGATGGGAAACATAGAGGCATTACAAAATATTGTACTCTTCTTCTTACCTTCAAAAAAACCTATACGATTAAAAGAGTTAGCCTCGGTAGTGTATGGTTTTGAAAAGGAGTATATTGTTCCCACTTTTGATAATGAAGTAGCTTATGGAATGGAGGTAAAAATACGAGGCAATGAGAGTGTCATTGAGATAGCTCAAGTGTTAAAAGAGAAAATAACCAAACTTGACAAAACGTTACCCTCAAATTTAAAACTAACCTATTGGGGTGATAGTAGCACTTATATTTCCAATAGACTTTCTCTTTTGAACACTAATGCACTACAGGGAATATTGATAGTGTTTATTTTGTTAGCACTATTTTTAAATATTAAATTAGCATTTTGGGTGGCAATGGGTATTCCTATCTCCTTGGCGGGAAGTGTGGCTATTTTGGGGAGTCCTTGGATGGATTATTCTGTAAATGATATTACCACGTTAGGAATGATACTCTCTTTGGGATTGCTGGTTGATGATGCCATCATCATAGGAGAGAGTGTCTTTAGTCAACGGAAAAAGAAAAAAGATGCTAAAAAAGCAACTATTTTAGGCGTACAAAGAGTGGCTACTGCTACGATATTTGGTGCATTAACAACGGTTGCTGCTTTTATTCCTATGTTTTTGATTCAAGATGAGTTGATTAAGATATTGACCAGCTTTTCTATTGTGATTATTATTACTTTATCTGTTTCACTATTTGAGAGCAAAATACTACTTCCTGCACATTTGGCTCACATCTCCAGATATGAAGTGAAACATTCAAACTTGCTAAGCCACACTTGGTATAAAATTCAATCTTTTGCACAAAATCTTTTGCGTTATATGAACTATAAACTTTATACGCCAGTATTGAAATTTTCGTTAAGACACCGATACTCTGTGTTTATTTTGATTATATCTCTTGGAGTAATAGGTTTAGGGTTATTATTTAACGGTACAGTTAAAACACTTTTTTATCCAGAAATTCCACAGCAGTCTATACAGATGAGTTTAGAGATGGACTCACAAGCTAGCACTTCTCTTACAAAATCACATGTATTACACATAAATCAAGTGATAAAAAAACTCAATGCACAGTGGAAAAAAGAGTTTCATTTGGCAGATAATCCCATGCGTCATGTATTTATGCAGATTGAAGCTTTAAAAGTGGAGGTTTACATCGAACTTTCTGCATCACAAAAAAGAGAAGTATTGGATACTCTGGATATCTTAAAAGAACTAAAAAATCGTATAGGTGTGTTAGAAGCAGCTCAAAGTATAGAATACAGTGCTACCGATAGTTTTGCAGGAAAGTTTCAGATAAATATCTATGCTGAAGATGAACAGACACTTAAGAAAGCAAGCCGTGATTTAAAAGAGACAATAGAAAATATAAAAGGGGTAAGTCAAGTTTATAGTTCTTTGGAGGCAATATTACCTGTACTTAAAGTGACGCTTAAACCTATGGCTTATAAATTAGGCTTTACAAAAGAGCATTTTGCACAACAAATTTCTCACTTTTTCTCCGATACACAGGTAGGAAAGGTCATACACAATAACAAAGAGTCAAAAGTTATCGTAAAACTTTTAGAAGATCAAAAAGATTCTCTGTATGATCTGTTGAATATAAAAGTACAAAATAGTGATGGAAAATGGTTTAAACTTATGAGCATTGCCAATATTACATCTCGTAATAGCGTACAGAGCATCAGTAAGATGAATAACCAAAAAGTAGCTACAATAAGTGTCGTATTGGACAAAAAT
>JALWME010000222.1 GCA_027083995.1 Sulfurovum sp. | reverse complement strand
GTTGTGACCAAAAATAAGCGTGTGATGCCTATATTATCTATTGGTGCAGGTCATTTTGATTCTTACTCTTATGTTGAGCAGACCCAGTTTTATCAAGATACACCAGGAAAAATCATCATAAACATACAAACAAAACATCCAGAATACATCCAGAAAGAGAGGATGATAACACAGATGCAAAAACAGGTAGATCATGCAATTGATTTTGAAATAAAACTTGTAGACAGAATACAAAACACTACCCGTCGAAAAAGAATTTTATGTGTCCAAAAGTTAAATATAGAAGATTATTATAGAAAAAATAAATCTTCCTAAACTGTTAGAGATTTTTTTTAGAAGATTTTCAACAATAAATATATATAAATCTCCACATCTATTACCTAATCACCAACATACGTTCAAGTGCCATATTGGCATATTTTCTTACCTCTGGATCTACGACGATCTCATTGATAGGTTTATCATCTTCTATGGACTTGAGAGTATTGTATAAGTCTTCTAGTGTTGTCTCATTCATCGTAGGACACTCTGGCTTTGTTGAAGAGAGTACATAGGTATTGCCTTTACGCATACGGTTAACTAAGTTATATTCTGTACCTATGGCTACTTTTTGTTCTGGGTCCAGGTCGTTAACGTACTTGATAAGCTGTGAAGTGGAGCCTGAGAAGTCTGCTGCTGCTACTACTGCTGGATCACACTCTGGATGTACCGCTATCTTGATATCAGGAAATTTGTTACGGTAAAACGCTATGTCATCAACAGTAAAAAGTTGGTGTACCGAACAAAATCCGTTGAAACAAATAATGTCTGCCTCTTTGGGATTACAGGTTTTACCATCTTCATCTACACCAATGACACAAGATTTTAGTCCCATTTGTATAGCAAAATTTTGACCTAGGCATCTATCTGGCACAAAGAGTATTTTTTTACCACTATCTAGTCCTTTTTCTATAATCTTGAAGGCATTAGAAGAGGTACACACCAAACCACCCATCTCTCCCACTTTTGCCTTGACAGTGGCATCTGAGTTGATATATGTAATAGGTAAGATATCTTCTTTATCGACACCATGCTCAACCATATATGCTACAGACTCTTCAAAATAAGAGCCGTCCATCATACGTGCCATAGCACAACAGGCTATCTTTGGCATGAGTACACGTTTCATGGGGTCAAGGATTTTGACCGACTGTCCCATAAAACCTACACCACAAAACACTACCCACTTGTTGTCATCTGCCTGACATCTACGTGCAAGTTCCAGACTGTCTCCCACAATGTCTGCCATTTCAAAGACTTCATCACGTTGGTAGTAGTGTGCCACTACGGTAACATCTAGTGCTTCTTTTAGTCTGCTTATCTCTTTTTTATAGTCAATACTCATGATAGTCCTTCATCTAATTGTAGCTATTTTAGCAAAATTCGGCTAAAATTGCTCTATAAAAACCAAAACAACTACTCTAAGGATAAAACCATTATGGACCTACTTACGAACCAAAATATCTTACTTTACCTAGCTGTTTATCTTATTTCTGGTATTCCTTTTGGATATTTACTTGCCAAATACTTTGCTGGGGTAGACATTAAAAATGAAGGCTCAGGAAACATTGGGGCTACCAACGTCATAAGAGTAGTCAAAGAAAAAGACCCAAAACTGGCTAAAAAATTGGGAATCATCACCTTTTTTCTTGATGCTGTCAAAGGTGTCCTAGTCATCCTCATAGCCAAAATGTTAGGTGCACCTGAAGGTGTACTTTGGACGATAGCTGTACTTGCTGTGGTAGGGCATTGTTTCTCTGCATTTTTATTTTTCGAAGGCGGCAAAGGAGTGGCAACTGGATTTGGTGTGCTTCTTGTTATGATGCCTATTCCCGCACTCATTGCTATTGTTATTTGGCTAGTTGCCGCAAAAGGATTAAAAATATCTTCACTCTCTTCACTGATTGGACTTGGGGCATTTCTTCTTGCATCTTATATCATCTATCCAGAAGTGCCCATCATTGGAACGCATGCACCTGTTTGGATTATTGCACTTATTATTGCCTATAAACATATACCAAATATCATCAGGCTTTTCAATAAAGAAGAAGGAAAAGTCTAAATGACCATACACATAGAAGCCCTTACCTTTGATGTCATTATAGGATTACTTGATTATGAGCGTGATAAACCACAACAAATCATTGTCGATTTAGAGGCTTCTTATGACTATAGTGATGGAGAATTTATAGACTATGCTGATATGGTACTACTTATACAAAATGAACTAAAACAAAAGCGTTACACACTTCTTGAAGATGCACTTGAAGGTGTAAAGTCCATACTTTATACTACTTATCCTCAATTTAAAACACTCTCACTGAAAATATCAAAACCACAAATCTTATCCCAATGTACTGTTGCATTAAGTAACGCATGGATATTTTAAAAAAGGATGAAATCCTCTAAGTTTTTCGAAACTTAAAAAAAACTTTCACAAAACACTACTTTTATGCTACAATATTAAATAAATCTTAAATAAAGGGGTGTCTTATGAGAGTATTGATCATTGAGTTTGATATGGAACTGGGTAAAATCCTTGCTGACAAACTACATGCTTCAGATTACCAATGTGACATTGCCGAGAACCTTGGTGATGCAAAATATTATCTCGACATTCGCAACTATGATCTTGTATTGCTAAATTGGAATAATGATGACAGTATCAAGATTTCCCTTATTGCTGAGATTAAAAAAGAAGCACACAAAACCTCTGTGATTGTCCTTTCTGAATGCATAGACAAAGAGAGTGAAATAACAGCCTTAAAGAATGGTGCTGATGACTTTATTAAAAAACCTCTTGATTATGATATTTTACTTGTACGCATAGAGGCAAAACTTCGTTTTGGTGCTTCAAATATCATAGAGATAGATGAACTTATTATCAATCCTGAAGAAGAGAAAATCATCTATCAAGGTGAAGAGATAGAGCTCAAAGGAAAACCTTTTGAAGTTCTTACACACTTAGCCATGCACAAAGACCAAATCGTCTCCAAAGAGCAGTTACTTGATGCCATATGGGAAGAACCTGAACTTGTCACTCCCAATGTTATAGAGGTAGCCATCAATCAAATCCGTCAAAAGATGGATAAACCTTTAGATATCTCTACTATAGAAACCGTAAGAAGACGTGGATATAGATTTTGTTTCCCAAAAAAGATAAGCTAAGTAACGTACTATTTTATGGGAAATGATACCCACACTTCCCTACGAAACCTCCCAAATAATTTTATTTATTTCACTTTTAATTTAACCATAAGCTATGTTGGGTTATAACACGTATAAATAACTTAGTTGAGTTACACATAATTCACACAAGGGTAGATAAATATGGCATTAGTAATAACTGACGAATGTATCGCATGTGACGCATGTAGAGAAGAGTGTCCAAACGAGGCAATCGAAGAGAATGATCCAATATACCTGATAGATCCAGACTATTGTACTGAGTGTGTTGGACACTTTGATGAGCCACAGTGTATCGCAGTTTGTCCTGTAGATTGTATTATCTCAGACCCTGATAATATTGAAAATGTTGAAGAACTTATGTTCAAATACAATAAAAATAAAGCAGAGTTGGAAGAATAGGGATGGCAAAACGAACTGCTATCATTGATATCGGTTCGAACTCTGCTAGACTTGTTATATATGAGACTACAAGCCGTTATGGCTTCCATCTTATTTGTGAACAAAAATCAAAAGTACGCATCGGTGAAGGTGCCTATGCAAAAAATGGATACCTTCAGCCTGTGGGAATCAAACGTGCTTTTCTTACACTTAAATCGTTTTTGCATACTATCGACAAATACCAAGCCTCTAAAACATTCTGTGTAGCTACCTCTGCTCTAAGAGATGCTCCAAATGGAAAACTGTTTGTTAAATGGATATACAAAGAACTTGGGCTTGAGATTAACATCATAGATGGGAAACAAGAAGCCAACTATGGAGCCATAGCAGCAGTCAACCTACTCCCTGTAGAAGATGGCATTAGTATTGATATTGGTGGGGGTTCATCAGATATCGCACTCATTAAAAATGGTGCTATTGTAGATACCTATTCTCTCGACCTTGGTACTGTACGGCTCAAAGAACTCTTTTTTGATACATCAGACAAAAATATCCTTATTCTTAAAAAAGCAAAAGCCTATATCGACAAAGCATTAAAATCACTCCCAGAACATTTTAAACATCATTTAGCCATAGGTATAGGAGGAACTGCGAGAACACTTTCTAAAGGCATTATGAAGCGTTCTGATTATCCTTTGGACAAACTGCATGCCTTTACCTATACCATAGATAAACATAGAGAGTATCTTAAATCCATTCCCCTCTCTAGTGTCAAAAAACTAAAAGATTTTGGCTTGAAAAAAAATCGCTACGACACCATACGAGAAGGAACGCTTATTTTCAATGAAATACTCGCTCATATAGGTGCAACTACACTCATCTCTTCTGCTGTGGGTGTACGTGAGGGTGTGTTTTTAGAAAAACTTTTAAAAAAAGATAATTTTACATTCCCTCCTACGGTAAATCCTTCTGTACGTTCTATTTTAAATAGATTTAAACCCTTAATCGCCATAGAGAAAAAACGCAAGGTAAAACTCCAACTTTCTCTGAAACTTTATGATGTACTGCAAGTTGAGATAGACGATGACAAATATTACAGGAAAGAGCTTCTTTGGGCATTACAACTATCGAGTATAGGTAAAACACTTACCATATATAAAGCACATCAACATGCATTATATATAGCAATGCAAGAACTCAATTATGGTTTTACACATAAGCAGATGTTACTTATCTCTGTACTTTTGGGTATGCACGGTAAGGAGTTGATAGCTAAAGAAATCTACAAACCATACAAATCTCTACTTCCTAAAAAACAACACTTACGCTGGCTTAGTTTCATCTATACACTCACAGTATTTTTACATGAAGCATCAAACTCTGCAAATATTGTCTTTACCTTTTCAAATAAAACACTACGTATTCATTCCGATAAACCGCTGTATCTGGCTAAAGAAAAAATAAAAGCATTGGAAAAACCTATACCCTTTGCTATTATCATAGAAGATGAAAGTAAAATACCACAAAACAAAATGTTGGGGATCAGCTAGACACAAATATCAAACCTCTCCATATAAAGAGTATTCTTAAGATTATGCTAGAATCTTGTTCCCATTGAGAATTCAAAGACAGCTGTTCTATCACCTGGTTTATCATCAAGTACCTTCGAGAACACAAGGTTTATCGGTCCAAAGGCAGATTGCCATTCAATTACAACACCCGTTGAAGACCTTTTGTTTTCCGTGAAACTATCTTCACCTATCATACCATAGTCATAAAAAGCTGCTAAACGCATTTTAGCCGCTTCTGAGAGTGGTACAGATGCTTCTATAGTAGTAGTAGCACGTTTCCTCCCACCTGTATCAAACATAATAGAAAAAGGGTTATATCCTCTAACTGAACCTATACCACCCATAAAAAGTTTTTCAGCTATAGGAAGTTTTTCTCCATTTCCTGATTCTATACTCGTTACTCTTGCTTTAAATCTTAAAATAAGGTCATAATCAATCCAATCTTCCAAGCCATAATAAATTCCAAATTTTCCAGCTGTTTTGACATAGCTTCCATATCCATTAGGGAATCTTGTCGCATTAAGATCTCCAGAGTCACCATCTAAAGATGCAAACTCCATATTGATAGCCGCAATCATTCCTGATCTAGGCATATAGAAGTCATCGGTATTGTCAAATGACAAAGCAGCATAAATAGATGTTTTTTTGTATTTATCTCCATAAAATCTATCAAGTTGTTCTTGCGTAAGATTCAGCAACTCTCCTGAAGTACTAAATCCTGTAATATTATTGTCATTTCTTTCTGATTGGTTATCAATATACCCAATACCAATAGAAGCATGAAAGTGTCTTAGAAATTCTCTACCTAAGGTAAGAGAGCCACCTAGCTGATCTTGTGTAAATCCTACATACTGATATTTTCTTTTGTAAATAGAAAGCCCTAGACTATATTGACTGTCCCACACTTTTGGATTTACAAAGGAAAGATTATAATTGGTTGAAACTCTTGAAATATCAAAGCCTACACTTGCATTAATCCCTGAACCCAAAAAGTTTTTATCTGACACGGAAGCATTTACCATAAGCCCTTCAAAAGAACCATAACCACCACCAGCAGAGATGGTTCCTGTTGATGCCTCTTTTACATTAACCAAAAGATTTATTTTGTCTGGAGAGATTCTTTGACTTTGGATATCTACTTTTTCAAAGAAGCCCGTTCTCCCTAATGCTCCTTTGGAGTCTTTCAAGTCTGTTGCATTAAACTTATCACCAGGTGCTAAATAAAGGTATCTGCGTATCACCCTGTCTTTTGTTGTATTGTTCCCTGCAATATGCACATCATTGATAGTCACTTCTTGTCCTGCTTGAAGCACATACTGAAGATTTACTGTTTTTGTCTCAGGGTTTTTGTGCATTTGTGGTGTTACATTTGCATAAGCATACCCTAGGTTACCCACTGCCTCTTTTAGATGTTTCATATCAAGACGCATTCGCTTAATATTAAAGATCTTCCCTTTTTTAAGTCTAAGATTTTTTAGCAACGCTTTGCTGTCCAAACCTTCTATATTTTGTGCTATGCTTACTTCACCTACACGATACTGTGAGCCTTCTGATACCTGATAATCTACCTCTGCATTATACGAACCAAAGTCTACACGCATCAATGGCTTGGAGACATACGCATCCAGGTATCCATGTTTCATATAAACATCTTTCACTCTATAGGCATCATACTCTAGCTGATCAATACTTGCTACTCCATTGTTTAGAAATGGCATCCAACCCATAAAATCGGCTTCTTTATTTGCAAGATTTATTTCCAGGTCACTCTGGTCTAACTCTGAGGCACCAACAAAATTGACATTTCTAATGGTTATTTTTTCTCCTTTGTTTACATCAAACACAAGTGCTATACTGCTGTCACCCACAGGTGTAGATGTGACTTCCACCACAGTATCATAGTAGCCTTGGCTTTCAAGTCTCGAGATCAATGCTTCTTTTGCCTTCTGAGTACGTCTACTGTCATAAAGATCACCTTTTTTAAGCCCTATACTTGCTAAAAGTTTCTTACTGTCATCTCCTGAACCATACCCCTTGATATCAATATTGGCAATGGCCATTTTTTCTTTAAAATGGTAGATAAGTGTCCCCCCTTGCTTGTCTACCCATACATCCTTGAAGTATCCTTGTGAAAAAAAGTTTTTGATAGACTGATTGATCTTATCTGCATCCATCTGCTCTCCTACACGAATGTCTGCTATCTCCAGTGCTGCATCTGGTGAGAGGTGAGCAAGCCCTTCAAATTTGATCTGTGATATTTTTTGTGCAAAAATCACTACACTTAGCAACATCCATGCCAATACTATTTTTTTCATCATAATAAATAACCTTGTATATTTTGCCAATATTCTATCTTTATTCCTATAAGAGACTCATAATATATGCTATAATCCTTCCAAATTGAGGGAGTAATCATGCAAATACAAAAAATTGGAATCATTGGTCTTGGACTTATGGGAGGTTCTCTTAGTATTGCGTTAAAAGAGACTTCTAAAGACTTCTCTTTTATAGGCTTGGACCATAATAAAACACACTGTAAAGAGGCTCTTTCCTTAGGTCTAGTAGATACCATAGCAAAAAATCTGGAAGAAATTAGTGCTTGTGATGTACTGTTTCTTTCTATCCCTGTAGATGGTATCATCGCTATTGCCAAACAACTCAGCACACTTCATCCAAAATGTACTGTTATTGATTTAGGAAGCACAAAAGAAAAAATATCTAAAGCTATTCCTAAAAAAATACGTGCCAACTTTGTTACAGCCCACCCTATGACAGGTACAGAAAAGTTTGGTCCCACTGCCGCAATTTCTAACCTATATAAAGATAAAGTGGTAGTCCTCTGTGATATAGAAAAAAGTGGTGAACACCAACAGAAAGTAGCCAAAACACTTTTTGAAAAAATAGGCATGAAACTTGTCTATATGGATGCAAAAGAGCATGACAGACACGCTGCTTACATTTCACATATGCCCCATGCACTCTCTTATGCACTGGCCAATTCAGTGATGAAACAAGAAGCCAACGAAAGTATTGTTGCTCTGGCAGGTGGTGGCTTCAAAGACATGAGCCGTATCGCAAAGTCAAGCCCTAACATGTGGGAAGATATCTTTAGACAAAACAAATCTAATGTCCTAGAAGCCATTCATTCCCTACAGTCTGAGCTCAAAAAGTATGAAAAGATGCTGGAGAAAGAAGAGTGGGACAACTTAAATACCTGGATGAAAGAGGCCAATACCTTACATGATATTTTAGATTAGTATTGAAGGTACACTATAGTTTGTATCTAAATGTCACAATCACTTCTGCATTCTTATGAATACTCTTTAGTATCGTCTGCTTTAATTGTGATTTTTCCTCTTTACTTAGTATCCCAGAACTTATCACTTCACAGCGTATTTCATCTATCTTTGCACGATGTACTAGCTCTATATGTGTTAATTTTATATCATGTTCTCCTACACTAAAAGCTAAATTGGAAAGGATTTTTTGTATCTGTATATCCTCTTGCATTTTAGTAAATGACACGTAAAGCGGTACTGCCACCAGTGCAACAATAACCAGCCATGTCAATATACCCTTTTTTGCCAAATGCAAAGGAGAAAAACCTAACATGGCAAAAGTAAAGGCAGCTGCTAACACAATGCCTACTAGGTTTGTAATAAAAAGCAGAAATGCTGTAGAAAACATAGACCAGTCACCCCAGCCAAGTCCTATGCCTGCAACTGCTATAGGTGGTACTAATGCCACTGCTATTGCCACACCAGCAAGCGAGCCCAGTATCTTTTCATTGGACTTTGCATACGCTGCTGCTACCCCTGAGACTATGGCAACAAATAGATCAAGTATCGTAGGGCTCAACCGTCCTGCCATCTCTGAAGTAAGTTTTTCCATAGGTGTAAAAAGAGCAATAAGTGCTGCAATTGCAAGTACCGCAAATACCCCAATGGCTATGGTTTTAGCTCCATTTATCTCCAGTGTAGTGTCCTGTCTCAGTACTCCCATACTCAAACTTACTATAGGTTGCATCAATGGTGCCAAAAGCATTGCCCCTATGATGACAGAAGAGGAGTTTATAAATAGTCCAAAAGTGGCTATCATGGTAGCAAGTATAAGTAGCACCATAAAATTTTGGCTCGTGTGACTCTCTTCTCTAAGGTTTGTAAACAGTGAGGCATACTGCTCTTTACTGGCATGAGAGAAAAGCGGTATCGCTGTACTCAAATAGTTGACACTCTCTTCATCTGAAGGGAGATGATCTACTTTTATACTGTCTTTGGTATTGGTCTTTGTGCTCTGTTTTTCACAAAAAGCTTTACCTACACCCAAAGCCAATGCTTTCTCTTTTATCTCTAACTCTATAGGTGTTATCTGCTTTTGTGCAGAGTCAATGAGAACTTCCATCTCTTCTTTAGGTTCTATGGTTATTTTGGCACTTCTCATATAACCTACAGACTTAGGTAATGACTTAGGTGTAAGATGGGAAACTAACGATTTAAATAAATAACCCATATACTGCACTATAGATGTCGGAGAGAGTATGACTATGGAGAGTTTACCATCATTCGCACTTAGCTGTGATACTATGAGTTTAGAAGCAAAAGTATTATTGTTATACTCTACTCCTACTATACCAACCGCAGAGAGTTTTATCTCATTCTCTTTGGCATCAGTGATTTTCATCTGTGTATGCTTTAGTCTTTTGACACGCTTCATGGTACGCCAAAAAAGCTTTATTCTATCAAAATAACTTTTACCATTTAAAGTCGTATCAAACCTATCAAGAGGAGGTGCATCACCCACCACTACCTCTTGCAATACTATCTCTCCGTTACAATAGAGAAGGTCTAGTCTCTTTTCACTAGGCTCCAAAGCCAATGCTATCGCTTCTTCTGTTTTATCTGTGAGTGAAAATGTCTTTATAAGTTCTTTCTGTTCAGAAGTAGGCACAATACCTAAAGATATCTCATTTTGGTGGGCTATGCCCATAAGAATCTTCAGTTCATTTAAACACCCTGTAGCAAGCAAATGGCTCACCTTGGATACATCAAGTTCATCCAACTTGGAAAAAGGCAGATAAACTACTTCTTCACTTTGCAAATAGCTCTTACACTCAGTTACAAACTCTTCTTTTTCATCTGCATATATATAATAAATCATGAAGATATTATACTGAGTCTATCTAAAATGCTTGTATTCAGAAGAGATGAAAAGTTTCATCTTCGCAGAGGATGTCTGCTGTGTTTGGTGTGAGGTCTAGGGTGCAGGGGTTGGCTAGGAGTGTGAGAGAGCTAAGGAGAGTGAGTAGTAAGGATTTTAGCACTGTTTCTCCTTTGTTTAGTTTTGGTTATTTTAGCGTGGGTTGGCTTTGGGGTGGGAGGGTTATCGTTATCACCAGTCCCCTTTACTTTAGGATGAGTTCCCCCCCTCTAAGAGCATTGTAATAATTTTCAACTTTACCTAAATTAATATCTCCATACAATATAGGATTTGCTAATTCAAAAACAATATTTT
>JALWME010000221.1 GCA_027083995.1 Sulfurovum sp. | reverse complement strand
TGGAAGATATAAGAGATATCGCCTCAGGGGATATAAAACACAAACTACTCAAAACAAAAGGGGTAGCCAATGTAGATATCTTTGGTGGGTATGAGAAAGAGGTACAGATTATTGTAGATAAAGAGAAATTGGATGCCTACCATCTCTCTTTAGGAGAAGTGATAGCTACTATTCAAAAAAATGACAATGAGTATGCTGTAGGGTTTGTGAGTAATGAGTTCAATCGATATCTGCTTAAATCGCAAGGTAAACGTGAGAACATTGATAAGCTAAAAGATTTGCCTTTGAGTAAAGATATTAAACTCTCAGATGTGGCAGAGGTCTATTTTGGACATTATGAAAACTCAGCTATGTACTATGGTAATGGCAAGGCGGCCATTGCCCTGTCTATACAGCGTTCTATCACCGCTGATGTGATTCAGACTATAAACAAAGTCGAAGGGATGCTAGGGGAGTTTAAGGCAAAATACCCAAATATAAATTTTGAAGTGAGTGACACCCAAAAAGAGACGATAGAGCAAAGTACTATGAATATGTTTGACTCACTGCGTGATGCGATTATCATGTCTACGATTGTAGTCTTTTTATTTTTGGCAAGTTTCCGTCAGATTTTGGTGGTGCTTGTGACTATCCCTCTTGTGTATGCTTCTACTATTGCACTTATGTGGCTTGTAGGTATAGACTTTAACGTGGTGACATTGACTGCGATTATATTGGCATTGGGGCTGTTATTGGATGATACAGTAGTGGTGATGGAGAATATCGAGAGGCACTACCGTGAACTGGGTAAAGATATACATGCAGCCGTTTTTGATGGGACAAAAGAGATTATGTTTGCGGATTTATCTGGTACGATAACTACCATGATAGCCTTAGCACCTATGCTCTTTGTGGGTGGGTATCCACAAACAGTCTTTGCTCCACTTGTAGGGACACTGCTTTTGGCACTTGTGGCTTCATATGTTATCTCCATTGTGGCAGTACCTTTGCTCTCGCTTCATATCTTGGCGATAGAGAACCCTATTTTGCTCAAAATAGAGGGAGGGTTTCATGCAGTGATTGGTCGTGTAAATGACTATATTCAAGGGTTTTTTGCTTCACTTGTTAAGAGTATTACTGCTTCAAAAGCATTAGGGTTTCTCTCCATCTTTGTACTTATTGCACTTTTTGTAACTTCGGTGAAATTGGTGATGCCAGTAGTAGGACAAGAGCTTATGCCTCCTATGGATACAGGAGGAGTCAATATAAAGATTACAACTGAGTCTAATTTACCTATAGAGAAATCTGAAGAGATTATGAAAAAAGTAAACACTATTATCAAAAAGCAAGGAGAGTTACTTCGTATTTCAGGAAGCATCGGAAGTGAAGCGGGTGTATTAAGCATTGGTTCTGGTTCGGGTATAGACCATATCTCTATTGTTGCTACTTATGTAGATAGATACAAAAGAGAAGCAGATATTTGGCAAATCTCTAAAGCATTAAGAGAGGAAATTGCCAAAATACCGAATGTGAAGTACTTAGATGTCACACCTTATGGTGCTACTGCACTAGCAAGTATACGTGCCAGTGTCGATGCAAAGCTGAGTAGTAATGACATTAATTCTCTACAAACTGCTGGAGATGATGTTAAAAAAGCACTCTCTCAAACCAAAGGTGTAGTCTCTACCTCTACTACATGGGACATGGACAAAGTGGTTTACAATCTAGACATAGATGAAGCCCAAGCCGCTCAGTACGGACTAACCCGTGCAGATGTTACTGCACAACTGCAACTGGCACTTCGTGGTGCACCAGTGGCAAGTTTTCCTAAGACAAATTCTATGGACTACACGGTTAGAGTATGGCTACCTAAAGGACAGATAGACCATTTTGACAAAGTACTTAGTATGCTTATAGATACCAAAAGTGGCAAAATACCACTTAATAAAATAGCCACACTAAGCTCAAATAAGGAGCCAAGTCTTATCACAAGAGAAGATTTGCAATATACGCTTGAAGTCTATGGAGATAGAGAAAAAGGTGCCATTTCTCACATTATGGCTAACTTTGAAGAGCAGTTGGAGAAAGTGACTCTACCCAAAGGTGTAGAATTAGAACAAATAGGGGATATCAAACAGTTTAAAGCTTCTGCAGAGCGTATGATAGGGGCGATTATCATAGCTGTGATACTCATCTTTTTTACACTCATTGTGATGTTTGCAAACATCAAGATATCGTTGATGATACTCTTTTCTATTCCTCTTACTATCATAGGGGCATCATGGACGATGTTGGCTATTGGCTATCATGTCTCCATGCCTGCAATGATGGGCTTTATGTTACTCTCAGGAGTCATTGTAAACAATGCTATTTTACTGATTCACTTTGCCATAGAGCAGATACAAGCAGGTAAAAGCAAGCGTGAAGCGATGTTAGAGTCTATCAAAATCCGTACACGTCCTGTACTGATGACTGCTTTTGCAGTAAGTGCAGGGATGCTTCCTGTCGCGCAAGGTGC
>JALWME010000220.1 GCA_027083995.1 Sulfurovum sp. | reverse complement strand
AGTAAGGAGATTTGGTACGCCCCTCAATCTTTAATGAATCAATCACACCTGAATGCAGTATCTCATCTATATGAGATGCCATATTCATATCTTTGGCATTCATGATGTAGGTACCTATGCCCTCTTCTTCATCTAGTCTAAAGGTGGTCCCCGACTCAGGGTTATGTGCATAAATCTCATAAGGAAAACGACAGTCATTGGCACAGCTACCACGGTTGGGAACACGTCCTGTCTGAAGAGAAGAGATAAGACAGCGTCCAGAGTAGGCAAAACACATACTTCCATGTACAAATATCTCTAACTCCAAATCAGGCAAATGTTTTTTTATGGCTTCACAGTCTTTTAGACTAATCTCACGTGCTACGATAATACGCTTAACTCCCAAGTCATAGTAAACCTCAGCATCCATCGCATTCATTACGTTTGCCTGTGTAGAAAGATGTATAGGGATATCAGGGGCAATACGGTGTGCAATTTTAACCACACCTGGGCTAGAGACTATGAGTGCATCAGGTTTAAGCTCTGCTATTTTAGCAATATGATTTTCATAGAGTTTCATCTGTGAATTAAAAGGAAAAGAGTTTACAGTCGAGTAGACTTTTTTACCACGCTCATGTGCATAAGCGATGCCTTCTGCATAAGAGTCTATATCAAACTCTTTACCCGAACGTATACGCAACGAAAAGGTACTTGTGCCTCCATATACGGCATCTGCACCATAATTCAGAGCGATTTTCATCTTCTCCAGATTACCTGCTGGTGCTAAAAGTTCTACTTTATTTTGTAATTTCATCTTGTTCCTAGGATAAAAGCATCTTAATTTGACTCTTAGTTTATCCTAATAGTAGTAAAATATAGGTTTTAATCATACCAATTATGTGCTATCATCTCCAAATCCTCATCTAAGACTTTATGTATAATCTCTTTGTTAATCATAAATACTTCAATAATATTTGGATCAAATTGTAATTTATTTTTTGCTTGTATATGCTCTATAATATCACTATAACGCCAAGCTTTTCTTCCTGGACGTTTTCTATAAAGAGCCCCAATAGTATCTGCAAGTGCTACTATTCTTGATGGCATACTAATTTCTTCTTTGTATTGTTGTCTAGGGTATCCACTTCCATCCCACCATTCATGATGTTCAGCAGAAATAATAGCAGCCATTTGAGTACTTGCGAATGTATATGGTTTTAATATTTCATATCCCATGATTGTATGATTTTTAACTACATTAAATTCTTCAAATGTCAATGCATCATCTTTTTGGTATACTTCGCGATCAATAGCTATATTACCAATATCATAGATACGTGCTGCCTGCTCTAAAACCTTACAATATTTTACTCCCAATCCCAAAGATTCACCTAATATTTTACTGATTTGAGATATCTGTCGTATTTGGTTTTCATCTTTTCCATGTTTTACAATAAAAGAGACCAGCAACTCAATGGTATGTGTTTCTAAGGAAGATTCATCCTGTGACAATGTCTTTAACTGTTCTATTTTATCATGTAAAAATGTAATATTTTCACTATTTACAATATCAGAATATCCCATATCTGCATGTAACATATTTCTAGTCCTAATAAAATTATTTATTAAAAAAGTGAGAGTAGTCCTCTTGCAAGAGTCTATTCTTTTGGCAACTTGGCAATCTCGTCTGAGACCCATAGCTTTCCGTCCTTACCTCACGATAAGTTTGGCTTTTTCAATAGAGAAGTATAAAAATATATTTTATATATCTTTATACTTGTAACTATAACTTAAAAATGTCAAAAAATGTCAAATATACTTCTTACTTATGTTATACTAATAATAAAAAGTGATACCATGAGAATAGACCTACACAATCACACCACTCGCTGTAATCATGCAGAAGGTACTGTAGATGAGTATATCCAAAGAGCCATAGCACTGGGTATTGATATTTATGGGTTTTCAGAACATGCTCCTATGGATTTTGACCCCAAGTATAGATTGGCTTTTGAGGAGATGGAAGCATACACTTCTGACATACGAACAGCTAAAGAAAAGTACAAAGATCACATCGAGATTTTACTTGGCTATGAAGTAGACTGGCTAGAAGGACATATGAGTGATGCAGTACTCCATGCCGATGTCGACTACCTCATAGGCTCTGTACATTTCATAGACAAGTGGAGTTTTGATAATCCAGAGTTCATAGGTGGCTGGAAAAACAAAGACATTGATGAGATATGGAAAGCATACTTTGAAGCCACAGAAGCAATGGTGAAATCTGGAAGATTTGATATTGTAGGTCATCTAGATCTCATCAAAGTCTTTAAATTTATGCCCAAACAAGATGTTAGAATTTTAGCCAAAAATGTACTTCAAGCTATTAAAAATTCTAATATGGTCATAGAAGTAAACACTGCTGGACTACGTAAACCAGTAGGTGAGATGTACCCATCTCGTGATTTACTAGAAGAGGCTTATAGTCTAAATATTCCTATTACTTTCTCCTCCGATGCCCAT
>JALWME010000219.1 GCA_027083995.1 Sulfurovum sp. | reverse complement strand
CAAGAAGCCAAATATTCATCTAATCCTTGGTTACTCATTACTGTTGCAACCATACCTTCACCTTTTAGGGTGCCTTGGTTCTTTAAATGTACTGCTAAAACACCCATAAGCTTATCTCCATCCACCACCTCACCTTTTTCATCTACAATGACCAGTCTATCTGCATCACCATCAAGTGCTATACCTATGTCGGCACGGGATTCCAGTACTATCTTGGCTAAAGCCTCAGGATGCATCGCCCCACACCCTTCATTGATGTTAAACCCATCTGGCTTGTCTCCTACAACTACCACATCAGCTCCAAGCTCCTGAAGAATTGTAGGCCCTACAATATATCCTGCACCATTGGCACAATCAATCACTACGCGTTTACCCCGCAATGTGGTAGTCGCAGGAAATGAGTTTTTGATATGTACGATATACCTGCCTATCACATCATCAATTCTTTTTGATTTTCCTATCTCTTTACCTGTCACCTGTGCTGCTTCAATACGCTCATCATCTTTATAAAATGCTTCTATTTCTTCTTCTCGTTCACGGTTAAGTTTATTGCCAAACCAATCAAAAAACTTGATACCGTTATCATGAAAAGGGTTATGGCTTGCGGTTATCATAATCCCTGCATCACAACGCATACTTGCAGTTAAAAATGCTATGGCGGGTGTAGGCATCGGACCTATCTGGATGACATCAAAACCAACAGCGGTAAGTCCTGAAACAATCGCATTTTCTATCATGTAACCACTTCTTCTCGTGTCTTTTCCCACGAGTATTTTATTGGTTCTTGAAAACTGCTTAAAATATATCCCTGCGGCCATTGCCAAACGCATAACATTTTGTGCAGAAACCTTTTTGCCTGCTTTACCACGTACTCCATCTGTTCCAAAAAGTTCCAAAATCATTCCTCTTGTTTTAATACCTTTATTTTAACCGAATATAGTTGATAATAGCGTTAAAGCACTCTTTAATAAAGGTTTAAACTATTTTTAGCTAAAATTCGCAAACTATTTTCACTCTAAACAGACTGATAACAATATACCTACAATAAAGGACACAAGTATGGCAAACAACAAATCAGCTAAAAAGCGTATCTTGATTTCTGCTAAAAAAACAGAGAGAAACAGATACTACAGAACAAGAATCAAAAACATTGTTAAAGCAGTACATGAAGCAGTAGAAGCTTCAGACAAAACAGCAGCAGCAACAGCATTTGCAACAGCAAATAAAAATATCCACTCACTTGTAAGTAAAGGATTTCTCAAAAAAGCCACTGCTGCAAGAAAAGTAAGCCGTCTTCACAAAATGGTAAACAAAATAGCGTAATACAATAGAACGCTATTAGGGTCAAAGCCCAAATACTTACACTATCATTTGGACGACTTTAGTGGTTGGCTCTTATGTGATAGGTCTCATTTAGAGCAAGTGCTGCCCAAAATAAACTTCAATTATCCCAATATAAAGTTACCCTATGTTTAAAGAAAAACTCAAACCTTTTATAGACAGACACGATGAAATCACAAGACTTCTAAGCTCTCCAGATATTGCTTCGGATATCTCCCGTATGACTGAGCTTAGCAAAGAACAGTCAGGACTTAATGCACTTGTAGAACAAGCAAAAATTTACATAGAAACAGCTAATGCCATAGAGGAAAACAAAGAATTACTTGGAGATGCAGAACTGGCAGAACTAGCCAAAGAAGAACTAGCAGAACTTGAACCTATGCTTCCCAAACTCGAAGCAGATATCAAGATACTCATGCTCCCAAAAGATAAAAATGATGACAAAAATGTTATGCTCGAACTCCGAGCTGGGGCAGGAGGAGACGAGGCTTCACTTTTTGTAGCAGATATCTTTCGTATGTATTCACGTTATGCAGAGCAAGCTGGATGGAAAATTGATATTATAAGCAGCAGTGACGGTACTGCAGGTGGATACAAGGAACTTATTGCACAGATATCAGGAGAAAATGTCTATGCAACACTCAAATATGAGGGAGGTACACATCGAGTACAACGTGTACCTGACACAGAAACACAGGGACGTGTACACACTTCAGCCATTACCGTAGCTGTCATCCCAGAAGTAGATGATGTAGAAGTAGACCTAAAGCCAAATGAAATTAAAATGGATACCTACCGTTCCAGTGGCTGTGGAGGACAATCTGTTAATACTACCGACTCTGCCGTACGCCTAACGCACCTCCCTACTGGGATAGTAGCAGCCATACAAGATGAAAAATCACAACACAAAAATAAAGCCAAGGCCATGAAAGTACTAAAAGCAAGAGTCTATGAACATATGCTACAAGCAAGCCTAGATGAATCTGCCAGCCAAAGAAAACTACAGGTTGGTTCAGGTGCACGTTCAGAGAAGATACGTACCTACAACTACCCACAAAATAGACTCACAGATCACCGTATTGGACTCACACTTTACGCACTGGATGATATTATGAACAATGGTACACTTAAACTAGTATTTGATCCTCTGATGGCACATGCAAGAACAGA
>JALWME010000218.1 GCA_027083995.1 Sulfurovum sp. | reverse complement strand
TACCAGTTTGAAGTGGCTCATGAACAGACTTTCTAGCCATAATCCCTGGTGCTTTTTCTTCAATAAATCTATACTCTTTTGCTTCGATTGTACCTTTGCCATCTACAGGTTCACCAAGTGGGTTAACTACTCTACCTATGATAGAATCACCAACTGGTGTTTTAAGAAGTTCACCAGCTCTTTTTACGCTCATTCCTTCTTTGATTCCTGTACTAGACCCAAGAATAACAACACCTACATTTGCTTCTTCAAGGTTTAATACAAGACCTTTAGCCCCATTGTCAAACTCTACAACTTCACCAGCCATAACATTGTTAAGACCATATACTGTTGTAATACCATCTGCAATACCTACTACTTTTCCTACTTCATTGATATCTACATCAATTTCAAAATTTTCAATTCTCTCTTTGATGATTGAACTTATCTCATCTGCTTGCAATTTAACTGCCACGAATACTCCTTTGTGTTAGATAACTATAGTGATTTCTTAATAAAATCAATTAATTGTTCTTTAACTCTCTGTTTAGAAAAGTTTACCTCAATACCTAAATCATCTACTGCAACACGTAAGCCATCTAAATCAGACTTTTCCTGTGTGAGCTTGATGCTTGAACCTGTATACTTTTTAAGTGTCTCTTCCAATTTATTTAATGCCCTATCATCTAATATTTCTTTACTTGATAATACACCTTCATATTTATTTGCAACTTTTTGCAAGTCTGCATTTAATACTTTGGCAATAGCAGGAATTAAATCAAGTCTCTTGTTTTCTCCTAAAATTTTAATAAAATTTACAAGTATACTATCTGCATCATTACCTAATGTAGATAAAACCATTTCTGTTTTTTTATCTGAAGATATAATAGGTGAAGTTAAAGTTGATTTTACCTTTGGCGTTGATATGGCACTTGATAAAATATTTAATACATCCGTAACAGTAGAAATATCTTTACTTACCGAAGAGAGTGCCTTGGCATATCTTTTTGCGATTAGTTCTTCCATACTATGCTACCTTCTTCGTAATGATATCTACAACTTTTTCTTCATTAAGAATAATATCATCATTTGTTATATTTTCACTCAGAACTTCATCAATTGCTTCTCTTACAGTTCTTCTCTCTTCAAAAGACATTTTCTCTTCTGCTTGTTTAGCCATGATATCCAAATCATGCTGATTTGATTCAACAATTTTTTGTACCAAGAGTAGTGCTTCTTTTTTTGCATCAGCAATAATTTGATCTGCTTTCTTCTCAGATTCTTTTAGGCGAATTTGAGCTTCTTTTTTCTCATCTTTAGCTGCTTGAAGTTTTTCTTCTATCTCATTTAACTGAGCCGCGATATCTTCCTTGCGACCCTTAAAAAATTCCTTAATAGGATTGGCCAACAAGTAATAAAGCAATGCTGCAAAAATAGTAAAGTTGACAATTCTGGGAAAAAAGTCAGTTTCTCTACCAGTTTGGGCAAAGTAACGTGTTGTCTCTCCATCTACAGAACCTGAAGCCAAAAGAAAAGCAGGTACCACAAGCAAAGACAATAGTGTAATTTTTTTCATATGTATCCCTTCCTATAATTTGCTAAACTTAGCTTTAAGACTCTCTTTAAAAAGAGGCATTTGTGAGAGCAACTCATTCTTGAGTGTCTCTTTTTCAGAAGCTAGTTTTGCAACAAACCCTTCATACTCTTTGTCAATTTCATTTTGTTTCGTTTCAACTTTACTTGCAGCCAATATCTTCTCATTATCGATTGCTTTCTGTCTTATTGTAGCAGCTTCATTTTTAGCATTGCTAAGAATGTCTTCTGCTTTAGCATTGAGTTCATCTGTATTACCACTCAAACCCTTTGCAGCTTCTAAATCTTTTGCTATAGAGATATCTCTATCATCCATGAACTTAACCAATGGCTTAAATAGCATATTATTTAGAACTACAAGAAGGGTTAGAAATAAAACAAGAACAAACAACATCAATGGTAAATGTAGGTCAAGCATTAAAACTCCTCATGTAATTTCGCGTAATTTTACCATTAATGTTATGAGGACTTGATTAATAATCATACGGATTACATAAAAATAAGTATGAGATTACTATTATTAATATTTTTACTTGAATATATGGGTATCTCCAATAACCCCAAACTACTTCTCTTTAAATGATGTAAATACTTCCAAAAAGCTTTCTACCTCTTCTTCATCATTAAAATATATCTCAATACTTTTAGACTTTAATTTATGTTTAAGGGCTAAAAGTTCTTTAAAAGATACTGCATATTTCTGCAGTAAATCAGTATTTTTATTTTTTTGCTTGACAATAGAGGTAGAAACTTTATAACTCTTCACTATATTTTCAGTATCACGCACTGATAATTTTTGTCCTATTACTGAGTCTATAATGATTTTTTGTTTTTTCTCATCAAGCCCCACTAAGACTTTGGCATGACCTTGTGAAATTCTATTTTCAATCAATTTATTTTGTACATAAGATGATAAGCTCAATAAACGCATTGTGTTGGTAATTTGTGAACGACTTTTATGTACGATGGATGAAAGTTCATCATGTGTAATATCATGTACACCTATTAGTTCAGCATAAGAGTTTGCCAATTCAATGGCATTAAGATCTTCTCTTTGTATATTTTCAAGAAGTGCCAATTCACGAAGTTTTATGTCATCAATATCAACATCTGCAATAATGGCCTTTATCGTACCCATTTTTGCAAGTTTATGTGCACGAAGACGACGTTCTCCTGCAATGAGCAAATAGCCCTCTTCTTTTTCCATCACGACAATAGGCTGAAGTAACCCATATTCTCTAATAGACTCACTTAACTCTCTAAGAGCCTGATCATCAAAATGCTTACGTGGCTGAAAAGGATTGGTTGTAATACTGCCAGTTTCAATTTCAGCAACCCTAGCCCCTTGGGCTTCAAGCTCAAAACTATCTATATCTGACAAATCTTTTTCATAGGCCTCCTCTACCTCAGAGAGGATATCGCCTAATCCTCTACCCAGTGCCATCAACTAGCCTCTTGCAATAACAGTAGCAAGATCTCTATAGGCAACAGAACCCTTAGATTTATTTGCATAGGCAGTAATAGGTTTACCAAAACTTGGTGCTTCCGCTATCTTCACATTTCGTGGTACAACAATACACTCTTTTCCTTTTTTGATATGAAAGAGTTTATCCTTAAAGTGGTGAGATAAGTCAGCAAGTACTTGCTTGGAAAGATTATTCTGTTTAGAATACATTGTAGGCAAAAAACCTTTTATTTTAAGCTTAGGATTAATCGTTTTTTTCAAAAGACTTACAGTATTTAACAACTGTGCCAATCCTTCTAGTGCAAAAAATTCACATTGAATAGGAATAATAACAGAATCTGATGCACTCAGTGCATTAATTGTAATAGGTCCCAAAGCTGGAGGTGAATCAATAATAATAAAATCAAATTTTTTTGAAACCTCTTTTAGTTTCTCTTTTAATACCAATTCTCTATTTTTTTTCTTTGGACTATAAAACTCTTTTTCTATACCTACAAGTCCTATATTTGAAGGAACTAAAGATAGGTTTTTAATGTTTGTATTGAGCAGTACTTCTGAAAGCTTTTTTGTCCCTATAAGTACATGATATATATTAAACTCGTAGTCACCTCTTGAAAAACCCAATGAAGTGGTTGCATTAGACTGAGGATCTATATCCAAAAGAAGGACTTTTTTTCCTTTCTCTGCCAAAGAAGCTGCCAAATTGACAGCTGTTGTCGTTTTACCTACGCCACCTTTTTGGTTGGCTATACTTATTATTTCACTCATCGTAAACTATACACCCTCTCCCCTGCTAACATTAGGGACCCATCTGGCTGTAAAGTCGCGTCAGATAGGCTCTTTTGATAGTTTTCAATATGAACTGAAAACTTTCTGCTTAACTCAAATTCTATCTTATACTCACTAAAAATCTGCTTCCATTTTGGAAACTTTTTAAGTGCCAAAATGTATTTTTCCAGTAAAAATTGAGGAGAAATATCGCTCTGCAAGCCACTATAACCATTTTGAGATTTTTTTAAATTTATCCCAATTCCACACACTAAAGTATCATTTACTTTTTTTGTAATGGTTCCACCTACTTTTTCATCATTTTTATAGAAGTCATTGGGCCATTTTAGCCAGATATTTTCACCAAGTTCCAAAAGTACTTTTTTCATAATAAAAGAGAAATAGATAGAGGTAGATGCCAAGGGTAAATCTGCAGGTAAATCCTTCAACTTTACAGCCACAGAAGCAAAAAAATTTCCTTCTCCTCCAACCCATCCGTTATCACGGCTTCCTATCCCTGCATTTTGTTCTAAAGCAAGCACAGCTATGGGTGCTTGGACGCTATTTTCTTCTATAGCAGCTACAAGATATATCTGTGTTGAGGGAAGTGTTTTAAATAATTGTATTTCCAACTTTAAGTCCTCTTCCTACACAATATGCCTTGGCAGACATAGCTTTTTTGGAAGCAGGCTGAAGTGTGGCTATCTTCAATGCTCCCCTATTGCACCCTACAACTACAGCATCCTCTTCAAATGCAAGTATCTCGTAAGCACTATTCTTACTTTCAGTATCAACCAATGATAAGCAATCAAACTTTGTGCCATTGGCATGAAAAATCCCAGGCCACCCTTCAAATGCTCTGTATTTATTGTAAATACGCTGTGCATCCTCAAAATCTATCTGCCCATCTGACTTTTTAATTTTTTTGCAAAGTGTTGCCTGGGTTTCGTCTTGCTTAAGTGGTGTGAGTGTTTTAAAGTTGCGTACGGTACTCAAAGTAAGCCTGCATGCATCAACAGTGAGCTGTTGCATCAAAGCATGCAGTCGCATATCACGAGGGATGAGAAACTCCACACTCTCAAGTATAGCTCCCGTATCAAGCCCCTCTTCCATCAGCATGGAGGTTACCCCTGTTTTTTCATCACCATTGAGCAAAGACTGCTGTACAGGAGAAGCACCTCTATATTGGGGTAAAAGTGAGGCGTGCAGATTAATACATGGTGCAATATCTAGTATGTTTTTAGGCAATATCTGCCCAAAAGCTGCCACGACTATAAAGTCAGGTTTTACATTTTGTATAGTCTCAAAAATCCCCTCATCAGAGAGTCTATTTGGCTGTAAAGCTTCTATGCCATTTTGCTCTGCCAAGACCTTTACTGGTGGTGGTGTCAAGACCTTTTTACGCCCTACTGGTCTGTCTGGTTGTGTGAGTACCAACGACACCTCCATATCTTCAGCATCAACCAAAGCTTCCAATATCTCTTTTGCATAATGGGGTGTTCCCATATAGACTATTTTACTTTTCATCTATTTAACCAAATCCTCATATTTACAGTATTTTATCTAATTTATTGCTAGAGTGTACAACAAAAGTCTCTAAGCTAACAGCATTTAACCCTTTGATTTTAGCTAATTGTATATCATTAGATATTAGTATGGCACTATGTGCCATTGCTGTAGCACAAATAATACTATCAGGTAGTTTAATACCATACTTTTTTCTAATATCGATTGTAATCTTTTTGGTCTTTTCGCAGAGATTTAAAATTTCAAAATTATTTAAAAGGTTCTCTATATTTTGTTTATCTTTTTCACTCAATTTACTATAGGAGAGAAGTTCAATTTCAGTGATAATAGAGACTAAGTAATCAGCAGAAGGAAGTACTGATTTACCATTGAGTGCGTATATAATTGCATTGGTATCTAGTAAAACTTTACCACTCATTACGTATCTTTTGCTGGTAGGCTAAACCATCTATCTCCTTAAAACTTTCTACATTAAATTGAGAAAAGTCCAATCCTTTTGGAGTACTGTTCTTTACAGAGGTATATTGTTCTTCGTTATTTTCTATAATCTCTAAGCCATCATTCTTAACGCTATTTAAGAACCATACTATTTTATCAAAAAGCTGTTTGTTTGATATATTAATAACCAATTGCATAAAAAACTCCTTTTATATTTTTGTATTTTTAATTATATCAAAAAGAAATTAGTGTTAATATAAAGACAATAATCCATCAGTATCATATCATTTAGTTTAGCATTTTATACGTTATGTGATGTTTTTTCTCTTTAAAGTCCTATAGATATTTTAGGGCTGGAGCTATGGAAGTAGAAAAGTAAATATACATGCTTGAGCTTGCCCCTCTCACCTTTAACAAGTTTTGACATTTATTGATTATACTTTTGTTACTTAAAATATATAGGGAGATATAAAAATGTTTAAAACAATATTCTATTTATCAGCTTTGGCAGTACCTCTTTTTTCTGCAGAGTACTCTGCACAGATGGCACAAAACCACATAGGTGAGAAAGCCACAGTATGTGGTCAGGTAGTCAGCACACATTATGCAAGTTCCAGCAATGGAGAACCAACTTTTCTAAATCTCGATGAGGCATATCCAAATCAAATATTTACTGCAATAATCTGGGGTGATAACAGAGAGAACTTTGATGCACCAGAGGTGAAGTACAGAGGAAAAAATGTATGTGTCACAGGGAGAATAAAGAATTATCGTGGTGTTGCAGAGATTATTCTTTATTCACCGAAGCAGATAAGTGTTAGATAAGATTTTAGAATCCCCGAATTTATATCCAAAACAATCTCAGATAATAGGTAGTAGGCTAGTTTTCTATAAGTTTCTATCTTTACTTAGTCCCGTTGCTGCATAATTTATCAGCATATATTATGCTAAAAATAGAAGAATACGAACTTACTACAAAGCTAGCCTCTCCAAAGCATCCATACTACTAAGAACAGGCACATCTCCAGAAGCAAAATCTGCATCATTTGTGATGATGTAGTCACACTTTTCTTTTCTTGCCATCACATACTGTATGGTGTCTTCTAAGTCTTTGTATTTAGGGTTTCTTTCCATGAGTTCTATGGCATCATCTACCTCTTTGTTTCCAAACTCAATAATAGAGATAAATTTACTTATTCTTTTTATCTGCTGTAATGCTCCACTATTATCTAAATTTTTTCTCGTAATATAATATATAGTTGTTATCAAATCACAAGATGTATAGAGTTTATATCTATCCATATTGTCAAACATACTATCCATGAATGCAATGCTAGATGATGAAGATTTTCTACTGCTATCTGTTACATCAACAAATATATTGGCATCTATAAAAAGTTTAATCATATATCATCTCTATTGGCTTTAATCACTTGAATATCTGGTGTATTTGCGTTAATAATACCAAACATTTTTTTAGCTTCTTGTGCCAATTCTTTACGTCTGTTTTTGGCTATATAGTCAGCTATTGCCTCTGCAACAATGTGACTTTTTTTCTTATGTGTCTCTTGTGCATAATTTTTTAACGTCTCTACAACATCTGAGGGTAAAGAATACAACTCTTTTTTATACTCAACTTTTGCAGTCATCTTGGCTCCTTTATATACTTTTTATTTAATAGTATATACTTTATAGGGTAGAATGTCAAATTATTGAACCCTCTGAATAACCTAGGTGTTCAGAGGGTTCTATTTTTTAAAAAGCGTTCCACCTACATGCTTGCCGTCAACAAGAAAGGTTTTCACATCATCTAGTTCAAACCCTGAAGCCAAGAACATCTCTCTACCGTGTCTCATAAGGAAATCTGCCGATTGCAGTTTGGTGACTATGCCACCTGTGGCAAATTCGTTGTTGGGGCTATGCTCTGCTTCCAGCTCTTCTTGTGAGATTTTAGAGACAATAGCACGACGTTTTGCATCGCTGTAACAGTTAGGGTCTTTGTCATAAAAGGCATTTATGTCAGAAAGAATCACAAGCATTTTGGCATCAAAATGGTGTGCCACATGAGCTGAGAGTCTGTCGTTGTCTCCAAAGACAAGCTCTTCTACACTTACTGTGTCATTTTCATTGATAATAGGCACAACATTGTTCTCCAACAAAGTATCTATGGCTACTTTTGCATGTGCAATTTGCTCTGGTACCTCAAAGACATTTGCACTTAAAAGCACTTGTGAGCAAAGATGTCCAAATTTGGCAAATTTTTCCTGATACATTTTGAGTAAAAGAGGTTGTCCTATGGCTGCAAGTGCCTGTCTGTTGGCAACACTGCTTCTTTCTAACGGTAAAAGTGTGTGCCCTGCTGCTACTGCACCAGAACTTACCAGTATTACTTCATACTGATGTGCTTTAAGTGTGGCAATAAGTTCTACCAAAGCCAACATACGCACCTTTGCAATAGCCCCATCTTGGGTCAATACATGAGATCCTACTTTAATGACAATGCGCTGCAACTTCATCTTATGCCTCTTGTTCTTCTTGTACATATTTTACAAAATCTGCCAGTGCATAACGTAATGCTTCGGTATTGAGATGTGCAACAGAGGAGATAGGTAGTATAAAGAGTGGTTTTTCCTGTGGCAAATCCACTCCAAAGTCTCTCTTAAACCCATAACTCATATAAGTGCTATCTGCTTTGTATTTGCCTAATGTATCATTTGGTTCTAGTCCAATATCATCTAAAAATGTTTGCATCAAGGCATTGACTTCATCTTGAGAAAGCGAATCTATCTTGGTAATAGCAATAGCATGTTTACGTCTAGCCAAAGTCTCAGAGTAACGTTGCAATTCAACAAGCAGTGTCTCATACTGGTACTTCATCTCTCTATAGTTGGCTGCATCTATCATGAGTAGTAGTGTTTTGGTTCTTTCTATATGTTTTAAAAACTCCAAACCAAGCCCTTTTCCATCACTTGCACCCTCTATGATACCAGGGATATCTGCCATCATAAAAGAATCATAATCACCCACATGTACAACGCCTAGCTTAGGTGTGAGGGTAGTAAACTCATAGTTTGCTACTTGCGGTCTGGCATTTGAGAGTGTTGCAATGAGTGTAGATTTGCCAACATTTGGATACCCTACAAGCCCTACATCAGCAATAAGTTTCATCTCTAAACGTACCTGCTTCGTAATACCTGGAAGCCCTGGTTGTGCATAGGTTGGTCTTTGGTTAGATGAAGATTTAAAGTGCATATTTCCTAAACCGCCTTTGCCTCCTTCTAAAAACAGTACGACTTCACCTTCAGTAAGTAAATCCATCAACTCTTCGCCAGTCTCAATGTCTATCACTGTTGTGCCTGGAGGCACTGTAATAATCAAATTATTTCCCTTGCGTCCATAACATTTTCTGCCTGTACCTGGCTGACCATTTTCTGCCTTCATGTGTTTTCGTCCACGAAGTGCAGAAAGCGTATCTGTATTGTTGTCTACTTTAAAATATACAGCACCGCCACGACCACCATCACCGCCATCTGGTCCACCGTTAGCAACAAATTTTTCCGTCCAGAAAGAGATGGCACCTGCACCACCTTTACCTGAAGTTATGAGAAGTTCTACACTGTCTACAAACATCTTTAAACCTTAATACATGAATGATGTGATTATACCTAAATAAAGAATATTATTTGTTATAATCTCATAAATAATTATGAGGAAAGAAAATGACCTATGCAAAATCTATTTTAACCGCAATTTTACTCTTCGTTTTAAGTGCATGCTCTCCCAATGAAGTACCCATCAGCAAAGGAGGATACTATCATTCTGGTATCTATTTTGGTTCTGGTTTTCCTGATATATACAAAAAAGGTATAAGGGATGGCTGTACAACAGCCAAAGGAAACTACAAAAAATCACATTGGCTTTTTCAAAACAAAAAAGACTACGTAGATGGATGGTTTTTAGGACGCAATAGATGTAGACCTGAATTACTTAACAAAAAATAATTCAACAAAATAGAAGAGAGTATATTCTAAAACATATGTAAAAAATTAAATTAAAAAAGACAAATCCGAATAAATTCGGATTTGTCTATACTATGCAGGTACTACAGAAACTTTTTTCTGAGAAGATGTTCTGTTATCAAACTTTACAACACCCTCGATAAGTGCAAATATAGTATGATCCTTACCTATTCCTACACCTGTACCTGGGTGCACTTTTGTTCCTCTTTGTCTGATGATAATATTACCAGGAATGACTGATTCTCCACCAAATTTTTTAACGCCTAAACGACGTCCAGCTGAATCACGGTTATTTTGAGTGGATCCTTGTCCTTTCTTGTGTGCCATACTATGCTCCTATATATTAATTTCTTCTTAAAAATTGGCAAAGCCAATCTTTTAATTGCCCGCAGGAAATACCCTTGGGGTGCATCTCACTAAAGTACGCCTTTGGCGAGAAAATCTTATGCTATTTTAGTTATTCTAACTCTTGTAAAGCTTCTTCTGAAACCTCTTTTAAGTTTTGAATCTTTTCTTCTTCTTTTTTTGTAGATGATAACTTTTTTATCTCTACCTTCATTGATTACTTCACCTTTAACTACTGCACCCTCTACTAATGGAGTACCCACTATTAAGTCACCCTTGTCTACTGCAAGAACTTCTTTAAATTCTACTGCTGATTTTGGCTCAAGACCCATGTTGTCAAAACAGATGATATCACCTTCTTGCACTTTGAATTGTTGACCACTTGCTTTAATGATTGCGTACATTGCAAACCCTTTATTATTCTTATGTATTTTAAAAAGTTCGTGATTATACCTAAAGTTGTTTTAATATTTTTTTAAACCAAACAATATTTGTACAGTCCCCATCAATTTTGTCTTCAAAAGGTATAATCTGTCCCAGATAGTGCAATACACTCTATCTCTACCAATGCATTTTTTGGTAAAGTTTTCACAGCTACAGTACTCCTTGCTGGTTTATGTTCTC
>JALWME010000217.1 GCA_027083995.1 Sulfurovum sp. | reverse complement strand
TATCGTATCACCTGTGACTAAATCATCATAACATTCACCACACACATTGGTCACACGAAGCAGTATGTCATCTGTAGCTTCCTGTGTAACAAAACAGGCATTACTACTCATGCTTATTTCCTAACTTATCTATCATCTCTTTTGCCACTTCTATAGAGTTGTCTAATTCATATGCTTTTTTGTACTCTGTAAGAGCTTCTTTTGTACGACCTAAATCATACAGAGTATTGGCATAGTTAAAGTGATGTGGTGCATACTCTGGATCAAGCATAATGGCTTTTTCATGATGTATCTGTGCACCTGCTTCATCTCCTAGTTTATGAAGTGCATTGGCTAACAATGCATGTGCCATGTCATCATTTTCATCTAAAGTCAGTAACTTCTCATATACCTCTTTGGCTTCATCATAATATTCAAGTTCCATAGCTACAAAACCCATCTTCTGTAAGGCATCCATATTTTCTGCCTCTACTATAAGTGCAGAACCTAAAGCTTTGTGTGCCTCTTCAAAATCTTTCTGTTTTATGGCTTCATCAGCCATACCAAGAAGCTGTTCCATACGTGTAGGCTGTACCTTAGGTGCAGAAAATGTTTTATCTGGACGATTGATCCCACCTATCTGTTCATCTGCTGTTTTCGCTTCAAAATCTACACCGCGTTTAGGATGATTTCCTGAAAAAAGTTGCTTAAAGAAAAGGTAAAAAATACCCCCAGCAATAATAAGAAGTAAAAATTGGAATGTAGTCATCTTACTGTCCATCTCTTCGTTGTTTAATTTGTTCAGCTATACTGGCAGCCACCTCATCCATCTCTTCTTTGGTATCATACATAAAAGTTCTGATATCTTCTTTTCCCAAGTGTATAAAAATACCATAGCCAACCAAATCTACCTTATCTTTACCCTCTTTTTCTACCCACTGCATACTTACCTGTGTGGTCTCATCGCCATCACCTGTCTTAATCACAGCAGCCGGGTAAAGTTGTGTTATCTCTTTTGGGTCAAATATTTCATCATTTATTTTTATTGTCATAAAATATTATAGTATAATTATCCCAAAATATGCATTAGAAATTTTTGATTATAAAAAATATGGAGAGAAAACTATGAATTTAAAAGAACAAATCAAATCTGATATCAAAGATGCCATGAGAGCTAAAGATGTCAGCAAAAGAGATACTCTTCGTAACATACAAACAAGTATCAAACAGATAGAAGTAGACCAACGTAGAGATATTACTGATGCTGATGTAGAAAGTATCCTTATGAAGTACCTCAAGCAAAGAGAAGATGCCAAAACACAATTTGCTGATGCTAACAGAGATGACCTTGTGAAAAAAGAGAATGCAGAAATAGACATTGTGAAGTCCTACCTTCCAGAACCCATGGATGATACAGAACTAGAAACAGCGTTAAACGAACTTATCTCTTCTGTAGGTGCTAAGAGCATGAAAGATATGGGTAAGGTTATGGGAGCAGCCAAATCAACCATAGGAAACCGTGCAGACGGTGGGCGTATCAATGAAATGGTAAAAAAAATTCTTAGCTAAACCCCATACTTTAGGTCTTTTAAAGCTCCAGTAACATCATCTTGTCTCATAAAATGTTCCCCAACCAAAAATGCATCAGCTCCTACTTTAGAAAGTTCTACTACAGTCTCATGATCATTGATACCTGATTCTGCTACGATGATTTTGCCATTTGGGATAAGAGGTATAAGCTTCTCGCTTAGTCTCATATCCATCTCAAAACTCTCAAGATTACGGTGATTGATACCTATGATATCAGCCCCTGCAAAAATAGCTTTGACAAGGTCTGTTTTGTTGTGTACCTCCACAAGTACATCTAACCCAAGATGCAATGCGTAGTCATGTAACTCTTTAAGTTCTTTACGAGAAAGTGCCATAGCAATAAGCAAGATATAGTCTGCACCAAAAGCTAAAGCCTCAAGTACCTGGTACTTGTCTATAATAAAGTCTTTTCTAAGCAGTGGTAAGTTTACATATCTGCGAACCATTCCAAGATACTCTTTGTCTCCTTGAAAAAAATGTGGTTCAGTAAGTATAGAAAGGGAGTCTGCACCACCTTGTTCGTATGATTGTGCGATGGTTACAGGATCAAAATCTTTACGTATCACACCCTTGGAAGGACTTGCTTTTTTGACTTCGGCAATGATGCGGTAAGGGTTCTGCTCTGTAGCCCGAAGTGCTGATTTTACATCTTTAGGAGCAAAAGGGTTAAATGCCAATGAACGTCCCAGCCACTCCATAGGAAACTCTACTTTGCGTTTCTCTAAGTCTGCTTTTGTTTTTTTGATGATGTCATCTAATATTTGAGCCATATCTATTCCATATTTTAAATTCTGCGTATTATACCTAAAGGTAAATTATTTACACTTCTTTATGGCTTGCCAATGCTCTATAATCTCTTCTTCCTCCAAGCCCTCTTCTTCAACAACACGTTTCATAAGCTTATATGCTTTAGCACATTTACCTTCTTTATAATACCCCCAAGCAAGGGAGTCTAGATAATAGGTATTATTGGGCTGTTGATGTAGGGCATTTTCTATAATGCTTATACCTTTTTTTATATCTACTTCTTTGTCTATAAGCGTGTATCCATAGTAGTTTAGATAAATACTGTCATCTACTCCCATAGCTATAGCTTTTGAAAAATATGAAAGTACCTCATCTATCATATTTTTATCGTTTTTGTCTTTGGCATTTTCAAAAATCAAAATACCTTTTTCTGCTATCCATCTAGGATCTTTACTTTCAATATATTTCCGTTCTGCCAAGTTTAGTGCTTTTTTAAAAAGTTTTTTACTTTTATAAAGTTCATAAAGTAGAGTATCTCCAACTTTATATTTTTCTAGAAATGCTATAGCACCCAACATATCACCTTTATATGCATAAACATCTATTATTTTACCCAGTACTTTTTCATCTTTATTTTGTTCATAGAGTGCTTTGTAGGTTTCCAGCAGTCCATCGACATCTTTTTCTTTACTATACATCACCAATAACTTTACGAGTACATCACTCGAAGAGATATTCATCCTACGGTGTGTCTCCAGTAACTGTATGGCTTTTAAACGTTCGTTCGTATACTCATCCATAATATCGGCCATACGTAACAAAATAATCTCTTTAGGCATCGCTTCATATACTTTTGACAAAAGTTCTAATGCACGATCAAATTCGCCTGTATATAAAAAAGGGTTTGAAGCCAATTCTAAATCTAAAGGACTTGATGAACGTTCCAATAAATACTCAGCTTGAATTTTAGCAGAACCCACTTGATTGACAGTCAGATAAAGTGGAATAAGAAGGCGTTGTATTTTTGGATTATTAGGATGTGTATCATCCCAAGCTTTAAGTCTTTTGATACTCTCATATACATGCGTCCTGCCTAACAATGACGCTGTTGCTTCTTTAAAAAGATATGCCTCTTCCCCAGTAGCATCAAAAAGCCTTGCATAGACTTCTCGGGAGTCACCATAGGCCTGATATTCATCATAAAGTAACCCTCTGATGATGAGTTCATCATTAGAGACAACCATAAGCTCCTTAGCTTGAGACATAGAAAAAAGGGCAAAAATACATACAAATACTAAACGATACCAGGACACTCTTTTCTTACCTCATCTTCATCATTTTTAAACTGTTCCCAAAAAGGAAATGTACGGCACTGCAATGGACGCACTGGGTAAATTGAACAGCGTTTCATACTCTCATCAAAAAAGACACAAGCATAATTCTCTTCTGAAAGCTTCTTTTCCGTAAGCGAATAACGGTGTTTTACCTTTCGCAGATACATTGTAGCAAATTCTTCTACAGAAAGGTTAACAAACGCTGCCATCTTCTCTATCTCTGCATATTTAGCCCAAATGTAACCACTCTCTCCTGTACAACAGTGCCCACCACAAGCCTCACAGGCGGAGGGGTCGAACTTGTAGTCATATCCTTTTTGCGACATGAGGTTTTTTATGAAATCCATATTAAAAATCACCTTTTATACTATGTGTATTGGCTTTTTCAAATGCTTCCTGTGCTTTAGTTGTATAGCAATTATGTTCATCAAACACTACTAGGGGTGGAAGTATCTGAGTCATAGACTTTGAGTTGTTACGTGCAGCTATCATGACAAGTTTGGATTCTCTGTCTATTTTGGAGTGCACAAACTGTATTGTCTCTGGGTTCAACCCATTTAGTTTAAGATGATACAAAAGCAAATCAATCTGTTTTGCATCATAACAGAAGATAAACCACCCTCTAGGCTTTAGTAAAGTCTTCACTCTTTTCATAAACCCTTCTACAGGAAGGTGGTGTGCATACCTGGCTATATTCAAATGTGTATTTTCACTTTGTTGCACATTAGAGTCATAAAAAGGAGGATTGGAAATAATGTAGTCGTATCTGTCTGATGTTTCATGCTTGGTAAAGTCACCTAGATAGCTTTTGACTTCTAGTGCGTTAAGTGCGTAATTATGTAAGGCATAGTTAAGCATGGATGCCTGTTTGTCTATGATGCTTGTTTGTATGTCAAAGTCACGAGAAAGCAATAGCGAGATGATGCCCACACCACATCCCACATCCAACAAAGTTCCCCTAGGGTGAAACCTAGAGACAAAATCATAAAGAAATATAGAGTCACTGTTATAACAGTAACCAGAGGTTGGTTGATACAGATACATAGAAATCTTTTTTGGTAATTTTACACTAAACTTGGTATAATCATCATTATGAACGAAGAACTAAACATAGACTTACTTAACCCACCATCAACAGACTTTTCTATGCTGGACTATGAATGTGCATACATCCCTGGCAATAAAGTAAGAATGAATTATAAGTATGTATCAGAAGCGAGTAAAACATTTGCCACTGCAGTCATAGCACGTGGATGGAGACGTTTTGGTAAGTACTTTTTTCACCCTATCTGTAATGGCTGTAACGAATGTAAAAGTATACGTATAGCCACAAAAGACTACAAATATACAAAGTCACAACGCAAAGCCATAAAGCGTAATGCAAGTACACAAATCATCCTGCAAGAACCATCTCTTACGCCTGCACATATAGCACTTTATAACAAGTATCATAAACATAAAAGCAAAGTAGATGGCTGGCAACACCGTAACATAAGCCAACGGGAATACCATGAAAATTTTGTAGATGGTGCCAATGATTTTGGTAAAGAAGTACTCTACATCGTCGATGGCATACTTGTAGGTGTAGATCTTATCGATATACTTGATGATGGTATTAGCTCCATCTACTTCTTCTATGACCCTGAGTACGCTCGTCTCTCTTTAGGAACATACTCTTTGCTATACCAGATAAAACTGGCAGGGATATTGGAACTCCCATGGATTTACCTGGGATACTGGGTAGATGGGTGTAAAGCCTTTGCCTATAAGCCAAACTTTAAACCACAAGAGATACTTGAAGATTTTCCCCATATCTCTCAAATACCTCAGTGGAAAGCATGGCAAAATGATGAACAAAAATCATCCCCTACTCCCAATTAGGGTATAATAGCCATTATGCATGATGAAAAAACCAAAGAACTTTTAAATCCAAAATCAACGGATTTTTCTATGGCAGATGCTCCCTGTACCTATATACCAGGGAAATATGTCAAGATGAACTACAAGAGGGTTGATGTAGTTTCAAGAACATTTGCTACAGCTGTGGCACAAAGAGGATGGAGACGTTTTGGAAGGAACTTCATCTATCCTATGTGTTATGGCTGTACTGAGTGCAAAAGTTTACGTATCAGAGTAAAAGATTACAAATACTCAAAGTCCCAACGCAAGGCTATCAATAGAAATGATGATACGCTCATCAAGATACAAGACCCCAGCGTACGCCAAGAGTATATAGACCTCTACAATAAATACCATAGATACAAAGCCAAAAGAGACGGATGGAATCATCATGATATAGACTCTCAAGAATACTATGATACCTATGTAGATGGTGCCAACGATTTTGGCAAAGAACTACTATACTATATAGATAATAAACTTGTATGTGTTGACCTTATAGATATACTTGATGATGGTATAAGTTCTGTCTACTGCTACTATGACCCTGACTACCCTAGACATTCACTAGGTAAATACTCTCTACTCTACCAAATCCGCCTTGCTGAAAACCTAGGCTTGGATTGGGTATATCTTGGCTACTGGGTAGATGGGTATAAAGCTTTTGCCTACAAAGAAAAATTTACTCCTATGGAGATACTGGAAGGCTATCCACGCATCCTAGAAAAACCAGAGTGGAAACCATGGAAAACAAAACCCTCTGAAACCTAAAGTTTTCTACACCACTTAAAAAACAATCTATCAGGATTTACTCTCATATCTATCTCTTCTCTACTTACTATACATTCGTTCAATAGTTTTGCCATCAATGGAGCAAATACAAATCCTCTCCCCCCAAGCCCATTAACAATATAAAGATTGTCTATATATTTCATCTCTGGTTTTGCACCTCTTATTATGTCAGGATAAGTTTTTAACATATAAGGTACATCTATCACCTTGCCTACCAAAGGAAAGTAGTCCCTACTCCCTGCACGCATCCCACAAAAGACTTCTTTTAGTTCTAAGTCTGAAGTGTCTATCAGTGTTGAGGCTTTCGCTTTTAGGCTTAGTGCCTGTTTCTCACTACAAGGCATAACATTTTTTACCTTTTTCTCATGTGTGGCACCCAGTTTGATGATACCATCTACATTGGCTCCCACGGACATAGACTGATGCATACTCACATTCAACGCTAGCTTAGAACTAAAGTCTCCACGTGTTCCCCATGTACCTCGTATGCCCATATATCGTAAGTCTGCTAAGTTACTTTCAAAGCCTGTGGCTAAGACAACATTTTTAGTAAGGAGTGAGGAGTGAGGAGTGAGGAGTTTCCAAAGTTTATTTTCTTGTTTCAACTCCAATACTTCTATATTCGCAACTTCAATATCTTTCAATAAATATTCACATACCTGAGGTGCATCACAATCGCCTGCATCGGGAAAGAAAAAGCTATCAAAGTCTACTTCTATGCCTAATGAATGTAACTTCTCTTTAGTGTAATTTTCATACTCCGTGTCATTGAACTTTTCATACTCTGTAAACTTCCCTGCATCAGCCTCATCTTTAGGTATGCGTATAACACCTGTCTGGTGAAAATATTCTGGACAAGTAGCAAGGTAAAAATCTTTAGCAAATAAAAAGGCTTCATTTGTCAGTGTTTGAAGAGGTGAACCTTTCCCTATCTTAGGAGAAACAAAAGCCCCTGCAGCCCCTGATCCACCTGATGCGATGCCATTTTTGTCTAATACAAGTACTTTTTGATTTTGCTGTATGAGAGTATAAGCAAGCGTAGCACCTGCTATGCCTGCTCCAATGATAATAGTGTCGTAAAATTTAGTTTCCATAAAACTATCTTTTTGTCAAACCATTAAAAATGATCTCTTCTAACTTAGTAGTATCCGCATATTGCACAGATTCTATAGAAGCTTGTATATATTTACCATTAGCAATAGAATCTGTATAATCTATAGTGTTATAATCATTGTATATACACAACATATCAAAAAATAACCTCAAGATTCTTCCATTTACTTCATAAAATGGATGCAACGCTATAAGCTCCCCTTGATAATATGCCAACTTAGTAGCAAACTCTTTTTTATCTAGTATATTAGATAAATAATTATCATCTTTCAATGCATTAAATATACGTGCAGATTCATTTTGCAAATACTCTGCCAAACAAAACTGAGAATCTCCCTTACTCATGTTGACATTTCTATAAAGTCCTGCAAAATCATATAACGATTCAAGCGTTTTTTTATGTAAATTTACAAAATATTCTTCATCAAATACAGTATTGATATTTACTTGTGCCGAAAATTGTTCATAGGCTTGTGTAAGGAGATTTTGTTCTATTTCATGTATGAGTTCGGAGTCTGTTATATTTAATTTATTTTTAGGTATATCTGTCCCATCTATATAAACAGGACTACTATCAAGCTGATACTTTGACATTATATTTAGCCATCAATGCTTTGGCTTTTTCTTGTAAAGATTTTGAAGAAATTTTATACCCTTCAATTTTTTGAGAATTAGAAACAGTTTTTTTAATGTTTTCTTGTGAAAGTTTAATATGTTTCATCCTATATCCTCTTCTATCTATTTACATCTATTATAGCTTATTTCAGTGATTTTGTCTATACCCTTCTCTCGCATCACAGCTCCAGCTGTGATGCTTTTATCGGAGTAATAATTGTTTTAAATATCATGTTTCCGATATGGGTTCAACAGCAGGAGCCGTTGAATAAGTTAAACCGTAATTTCCTTAATATCCGCAATCCCCTTAAAAGTCTTATATACAGACCCAATAGTATGTAAACGGTTATTTTTCAATGCCTCATCTTCTGCATTTACCATCACATCATCAAAGTATCCATCAAGCTCACGTTTAAGACCAAACATCGCTTCAAGTTCTTCTTTGTAGTTGTGGTATGTGGCATTGATGACTTTTTCGTAGGCATTATAGAGTGTGACTTCTGCATCTTCTTTAAAGAGTGTGGTGTCTATACTTAGGTCAGCCTTCAAATCTACATCTTTAGAGATGTTTGCCACACGCTTAAAAGTAGAAAACTGCTCTTTAAAAGCATCAGCACTTACGATTTCATTAAGTGCTGAGACTTTTTTGGCTATCTCGTTGATGTCTCTCTCTCCTGAAGCTAGTACTGCTGCGATAACCGATGGGTTGGCATCAAGTGATTTGTTGATTCGCTCTATAATGAAGTCTGTCAGTAAATTAGTATCAAAATCATCATATGCGTCTTTGAGCAGTGTCACTATATCATCAATGTTAAATGCCAAGTCATACTCGGTCACAATTCTTACTATACCATTGACAGCACGACGTAGTGCAAACGGGTCTTTAGAGCCTGTTGGTATTTTACCTACAGAGAAGAGTCCAAAGAGCGTATCAAGCTTTACAGACATTGCAACAATAGATGAGAAGATAGACGAAGGTAGCTCTGCACCCTCACCTACAGGCATATACTGCTCTTTAATGGCTGTATAGACAAGCGGGTCTTCTCCTAGTGCTTTGGCATAGTAGTAGCCCATAAGCCCTTGGAGTTCGGTAAACTCATAGACCATCTCACTCATAAGGTCTGCTTTGGCAAGATTGACGGCTCTGTCCATGAGTTTTTCCAACTCGACATTACTTCTGCCTGTTTGGGCTTCTACTTTTTTCATATAAAGTCCTAGCAGTCTTACTGCGATATTCTTCTCTCTTACTATCTTGTCTGCAAGCGTTCCTAGACCATCAATAAACTGTACTTTTTCAAGCCCATCAGTGCTGAGTCCATTTTTAAGGTCATTTTTGTAAAAGAAGAGTCCATCAGCTAAACGTGGTTTAAGTACACGCTCATTTCCTGCGATTACCTTAGCGTAGTCATCGGTATAGGCATTGGAGACTACTACAAACTTATTGGCTATCCTACCACCCTCAAATACAGGGAAATAACGCTGATGCTCTTTCATAGATGTGATGATAACTTCAGGCGGAAGCTCCAAAAAGAGTTCATCAAATCTACCCACCAATGCCTTAGGATTTTCTGTAATTGCCACAACTTCTGCAAGCAAAGCATTGTCACGCTCTATGATAATGTCATATTCATCTTCAAGAGCATCAAACTCAGCAAGTATCATAGCTTTACGCTCACTAGGGTGCAACATTACAGCACCCTCTTTAAGAATCTCCTCATAGGCATCGATATTTGGTACTTCAACTGCATCATATGTCACCATACGGTGAACATAGGTTTTTGTATCTGATGATACACCATAGAGTTCTACAGGTACTAAGCTTTCACCCATACGTACTTGAAGCCATCTAATAGGACGGATAAACTCATCACTTCTGTCTCCCCATCGCATCATCTTTCCAAATGCCATAGAAGCTATCCACTTCTCTAGCATCTCTTGTAAAAGGGTAGCAGTATCACTCCCTTTCTCTTCTTTTTTAAAGTAGAGTACCTCTTTACCATTTTTCTCACCACGTCCAAGCTCTGTAAAGTCTACACCACATTTACGTGCAAAGCCAAGTGCTGCATTGGTAGGCTCGCCGTCTTTTATGGCAGCTACCATAGGGGGTCCAAAAAGTTCTACGGTTGCATCTGCCTGTTTTACAGGCATAGCCGTATGTTTCAGTACAAGTCTTCTAGGGGTATAGATACATTCAAAATCATTGTCAAGATTATACTCTTTAAGTATAGTTGCCCATGATTTTTCTATATTTGCTACGATTTTAAGTAGTGGTATCGCTGGTAGTTCTTCTACACCAATTTCGATGAGTAAAGGTTGTGTCATAATAGGATTTCCTAGTAATTATAAATTGATATTATTTTATCTAAATCTTGGTAAAGAGGTGGTTTAATCTAATTAGGTTATAATTTTTTATAAAAATTACAAAAGGGATAGATATGAACAAAATACTAAAGATTTCACTGGCTTTGTCTTCTGCACTACTGATTTCGGGATGTATCAGTGGAACCACACCAACACCACAACAAGAAAATGCAATGGGTGCACAGCAAGAGAGACAAGTACTCTCTAAGATGAGAACCATACGATCGGGAAAACTTTACAATGCTGTAAGAAATGTAGGGTCACGTATTGCTAGAGTATCTGGGCGTCCAGACTTCCAGTGGAGATACCATCTAGTAAATAATCCTAGACAAGCCAACGCCTTTGTACTTCCAGGAGGAAAAATATTTGTCTATACAGGACTGTTCAAATATGCAGCCAATGAAGCAGAACTCGCCGCTGTTATAGGTCATGAGGTAGCACACGCTCTTAAGTCACATGGTGTAAAAGGAGCAGCCAGAAAACAAAAAGCTGGTCTTATAGGTGCTTTACTTCAAGTAGGTATGGGTGTAGCAGGAGTCAATCAACAAACCGCAAGACAAGTAAATCAAGTCTATGGACAAGGGGCTAGCCTTGGGTATATCAAACCTTACTCTAGAGGGAATGAGTCTGAAGCTGATGCTATAGGGCTTATGTTGATGGCTAAAGCAGGGTATGACCCAAGAGCAGCACTTAGTTTCTGGGCTAAGTTCGGAAGACAAGGACAAAGGGTACCTGAATACCTCTCTACACACCCAGCTCCTGCTAACCGTATAGCTCAAATACGAAGACTTATGCCTCAGGCATTAGCCGTCTACAAAAAAAGTAGATATGCAAGAAGGCGATAAAAGAGAAACGAAAAGGTTACTTACTCTCCTTTTCGTCATCTTCTACCATATCTAACCGCCTACCCTTATCATCAAACTTCGCTTTAAAATACCCTCTAACAATACCAAATGTAATATAGGCAAATAAGACCATAGCAATGATGTATAAAATATCTCCAAATGGCATCATGACTCCTTTAGTGTATTGGCTATGGTAATCTTTTCAAAACCATCATAGTTTTGACGCAGAGCATCATACACAACAACACCTACACTTAACCCAAGATTTAAACTTCTTCCTGCTCTGCCCATAGGGATAGTAATACATCTGTCAGGATGAGCCAACAAAACATTTTCATCTATACCTCTAGTCTCAGAACCAAAAAGAATATAGTCACCTTTTTTGAACGCTGCATTGAAATAGAGGTTGTCTGTTTTAGTAGTAGCCATGTAGCTAGTATCTCCTATAGGATGTCTTTCTAAAAATGCATCAAAACTTTCCCATACCACCAAATCTAAGTGCTTCCAGTAATCAAGCCCTGCACGTTTGACTGCTTTATCATCTATGTCAAAACCTAGAGGTTTTATAAGGTGAAGTGTGGCACCTAGATTGACACAGAGTCTGCCAATGGTACCTGTATTTTGTGGGATTTGGGGTTCTACCAGTACTATATTGAACATGAAGTATCCTTATTTCTTTTCCATTAATCGCATGACAATGCGTCCTGTCGTGGCGAACGCCCTTGAAAGCGGAGCGATTCGAGAGTCACGACGATTTTTTTGCTTCGTTTTTTTCTAAAAAAATGAAGAGAGAAACAACGCCTCAATTCAGAATACAAGGAAAGTTAAAAAACAAATTAAAATATTACCGTCTTGTTCCCATTCACAAAAACTCTATCATTCAATACAAGTGCCAAGGCACGTGAAAGTACTATTTTCTCTCCATCACGTCCTGCACGTTGCATATCTTTCCAGGTAAATCTGTGGTTTACAGGTATGACATCTTGTGCAATAATAGGACCTTCATCAAGATCATCTGTGACATAATGTGCTGTTGCACCTATGATTTTGACCCCTCTCTCATAGGCTTGTTTATAAGGGTTTGCCCCTATAAACGCTGGCAAGAAAGAGTGGTGAATATTGATGATTTTTTGGCTGTATGCTTTTACAAAATCAGGAGTAAGTATACGCATATACTTGGCAAGTACAATATAGTCAAACTCAAACTCTGCAATAAGTTTCATCACATGAGATTCATGTTCTTCTCGTGTCATACCAGCTGCACTAACATGAAAAAATGGTATATCAAAACGACGAACCAGTTCTTCAAGCGTGTCATGGTTTCCTATCACACACTCTATATTTGCACCCAACTCACCATCTGCATGACGCACAAGTATATCGCCTAGTGCATGAGACTCTTTGGTCACCATGAGGATGATTTTTTTATCATTTGGCTCTATAACTCTTATCTGGGCATCATTAGGCGTAATGACTCTAAGTTCTTCTTTCAACTCTTTGGTATCAAATTTTCCAGTCACTACCGTACGCATAAAAAAACGCCCACGATCTTTGTCTACGAATTCACGGTTATTATCTATATTTAAACCTCTATCATAAAAGACTTTAGAGATTTTATATACCAAACCCTTTGCATCTTCACAGTCTATAAGTACTCTTGCACGTTTTTCCATAAGAAACCTGTATATTTATCAAATATTTTTACTAGCTTAAAAAACAACTAGTTGTGTGAACCCTCTGTTTACGAGGACACAGTGTCAACGCAGTAAAGATGAGTTTTGTTCATTTTGTGTCCTATCTACTGGCATAGTCCGCTATGATATCACCCATTTCAGTACAGGTGCAAATCTCTTGTGCGTCATAGTCACCGAGGTCACCCGTACGGTACCCTTCACTTAATGCTCTTTTGATAGCATCATCTATTTTATCTGCTGCCTCTTCTTCACGAAGTGCATAGCGTAACATCATTGATGCACTTGAAATGGTCGCCAGTGGATTGGCTATACCTTGTCCTGCTATATCTGGAGCAGAACCATGTATAGGTTCAAAAAGACCTACACCTTTACCTGTACTTGCACTTGGGAGCAAACCTATTGAACCAGAAAGCATCGATGCCGCATCAGACAAGATATCACCAAAAATATTTCCAGTAAGTATCACATCAAACTGCTTAGGGTCACGTATAAGTTGCATCGCAGCATTGTCTACATACATATGAGAAAGTTCTACTTCAGGATACGCTTTGGCTACCTCTTCAACCACTTCTCTCCAAAACTGGGAAACTTCAAGCACATTGGCTTTATCTACAGAACAAATACGTTTATCTCTTTGCATCGCGATATCAAAAGCAATAACAGCAATACGCTCTACTTCCTCACGCGTGTATACCATAGTATTAAATGCTTTCTCTTCCTGCAGTTCCCTTGGCTGACCAAAGTAAATCCCGCCTGTGAGTTCACGTACCACCATAATGTCAACACCCTGAATTACTTCAGGCTTAAGACTGGAGGCATTCACTAATTCATCATAAACCAACGCTGGTCTAAGGTTTGCAAATGTTCCCATCTCTTTACGAAGTCCCAAGAGTCCAGACTCTGGACGAAGGTGCCGCTCCAGGGTATCCCATTTAGGGCCACCTATAGCTCCAAAAAGCACTGCATCACATTTTTTGACACCCTGTATAGTCTCTATAGGTAAAGGTTCACCTGTCTCATCTATGGCCGCACCACCAAGTAACATCTCTTCATACTTCAGTGAGAAATCTAGGTTTATCGATACAGCATCAAGTACCTTGATAGCCTCATCAATGATTTCTGGACCGATACCATCACCTTTTATCACACCAATTTTATAACTTTTACTCATTTATTCTCTCTTTTGTACTTTATATAATGCTTTTTCACAAAGCATAAAAAACCAAAACTAACGAAAACTAGTTGTTTTTTGATAGTTCTTTTTTAGCAAACTCTATGAGTCCGCCTGCATCTACCAACTCTTGCATAAACTCCGGAATAGGTGTAAATTTATATGTCTTTGCCTGGCTGACGTTGATGACTTTGCCTTCTTCCATATCTACCCTTACTGTATCACCTTCTTCTATCTGTGCTGCTTCTTTTAGTTCAAATATAGGTAATCCCATATTAAATGCATTTCTATAAAATATCCTTGCAAAAGTAGGTGCGATAATAGCAGAAACACCTGCTTCTTTTAGTGCTATAGGTGCATGTTCACGACTAGACCCACACCCGAAGTTTTCACCCGCTACGATGATATCTCCTGTAGACATTTTGGAGACAAACGATGGATCTGCATCCTCCATTACATGCTTTGCTAGCTCTGAAGCATCAGAAGTATTTAAATATCTTGCTGCGATAATAAGATCTGTATCGATATTATCACCAAATTTCCAAACTTTACCTTGCAAATTGTATCCTTGACATGAGAGAATTTCTCTCATAAATTTTCGCGATTATAGCAAAAAAAGTGAAAATAACCAAACTTCACCCACTTTATTAAATAGAATTTGGGTATAATCCAACTTATATTTCTGAAGCATTTCGCTTTATATACTCAAGGATTCAATTTGGCAGCAAAAGACAGCATGAAAAGCATAGAGGCATTATTTAAGTCCAAAAAGAAAGGGGATGTTGTTACACTTGAAAACATTGCCAAAGAGTTTAGCAAACAACCCACCCTGGCACAAGCTAAAAAAATAGACAAACTAGCAAAAAACACCAAAATAGATATTATTTCTGCTTCAGAGTATGCACAATTTCTTGTAGCCAAAGAGAAGAAGAAACGTGAAGATGCAAGAAAAAAACTAACAGACAGCGGGGAAGATGAATTTGACCTCCATAAAGACAAAGAAGTTTTAGAATGGAGTCGTTCTGATTCACCTGTAAGAATGTACTTACGTGAAATGGGTAAAATCCCTCTTCTTACAAAAGAAGAAGAAGTAGACCTCTCTATGCGTATTGAAGAGGGTGAAGATATCATCATTGACGCTATCTGTTCTGTACCTTACCTCATAGGCTACATTCTCAACTATAAGGGGCCTTTGCTTAATCGTGAAAGACGCGTAAAAGAACTTTTCAAAAGTTTTGAAGATGAAAAAGTATCCGCAGATGATGACAATGTGGATCATTCTACCAAGACTGTAGAAGAAAAAGAAGAAAATAAAGCCCCCAAAGATGACAAAAGAGTCAAACAGGTCGTAGAGAGTTTCAAACAACTTGAAAAAGCCAAAAAAGAGTGGATGAAAGCACGTGAGAACCTAGATACCTTCTTGGAGAAAGAGACAGATAGTGCTGTTATCCTCTACGAACGTCTAAAGATTGCTTTTAAAAAAGAGCTTCTAAAAGCTGCTCTGCTAAACCTGGGGCCTACCTCCAAACTTATCAATGAACTTGTAAAAGCTATGGAAACTGCACTCAGATCTGATGACTCCTTTGAAAAAGAGCTCAAAAGACTAGAGTATAAACTCCCTCTTTTTAATGAGACACTAAAAGAAAATCACCTTAAGCTACTAGACAATATCATTAATATGGATAAGGAGGATATCATAGATGCTGTACCAGAGACTACGATGGTAAGTACCTATGTTGAGATCAAAAAACTCTTTGAAACCAGAGAAGCCTCTAAAGGTGGATTTGACCTTTCTGAAGAGAAGCTGCAAGCCATTCTAGGACAAATCCGTCAAGGTAAAGCCAAGTCAGAAGTAGCCAAGACGCGTATGGCGAAGTCAAACCTTAGACTTGTTGTAAGTATCGCCAAACGTTATACCAACCGTGGATTACCGTTCCTTGACCTCATACAAGAAGGTAACATCGGACTTATGAAAGCTGTCGACAAGTTTGAATATGAAAAAGGCTACAAGTTCTCTACCTACGCTACATGGTGGATACGTCAAGCTATTTCTCGTGCCATCGCCGATCAGGCTAGAACGATTCGTATCCCTATACATATGATAGAGACGATTAACCGTATCAATAAAATCATCAGAAAACACCTGCAGGAGACAGGTAAAGAGCCAGATTTAGACACCATTGCCAAAGAAGTGGGACTATCCGTTGATAAAGTAAAAAATGTCATAAAAATCACTAAAGAGCCTGTATCATTAGAGACACCCGTAGGTGATGAAGATGATGGTAGATTTGGTGACTTCATTGAAGACAAGACAACACTAAGCCCAACTGACGTAGTACTCAAAGATGACCTCAACAACCAAATTGACGAAGTACTTGACCAACTCAACGAACGTGAAAAAGCCGTCATCCGTATGCGTTTTGGACTGCTTGAAGACGAAAGTGACAGAACACTTGAAGAGATAGGTAAAGAGCTTTCAGTTACACGTGAAAGAGTAAGACAGATAGAATCATCTGCTATTAAAAAACTCAAGCACCCTAAAGTAGGTCGCCAACTTAAGAATTATATAGAAGAATAGAAATCTATGCATGAGTTTAGATTCTTCATGATTATCTATAACTACAAAGATATCTCAAACTTTAAGAAAGACAAAATCTAGTTTATGACCTACCTAGATACACTCAAACACCCCGTCATTAGACGTCTTTCACTTATTCAATTTATCTCTTATTTTGGTACTTGGTTTTCCCAAGTGGCTATTTTTTCTATGATAGTATCATTTGGAGCAAATGAAATCACCATAGCCTTAACGGCTGCTATGGCCATGCTTCCTGCGGTTGTACTTGCCCCTGTTATTGGACTTGTCATTGACCGTATAGAGTTTAAAAAACTTATGACTACACTCTTGATAGTTGAGATATCTATGACTCTTGGATTTATCTTTATAAATTCATTAGAATATATATGGATACTCATGATACTAATATTTATACGCTCCTCGGCCGCCTCTATGCTTTTCTCGGCAGAAATGGCACTTTTTCCCAAACTTGTCTCAGGTGAAATGCTTAAAAATACCAATGAAATACACTCTGTTATCTGGTCTATCTGTTATGCATTGGGTATGGCAGTTGGGGGCATAGTTACATATTATGTAGGTTTTGATATAGCTTTTAGTATTGATGCCATACTCTATAGCATTGCTGTATTTTTACTTATAGGTCTTCACTTGTCACTAGACAAAACAATGCATACAGAGTCAATTATTGACATGTTAAAATCAGGGTATCACTATTTAAAATCAGAAAAAAAGATACTACATCTTATACTCCTGCATGCTTCTATTGGGCTTACCTCTTTTGATGCACTTATCACTCTCCTTGCTGACTTCGAATACAAATCTCTCCTAGCAGTACCCTTGTCCATAGGATGGATGAATGCTACAAGAGCTTTGGGATTAATGTTGGGACCATTTATCATATCTAAAATCATATCTAAAGAGAATCTGCATTATTTTTTTATACTACAGGGTCTAGCCATTATACTTTGGTCACAATTAGAATATAACTTCTATTTAGGACTTATAGGGCTTTTTGTCACAGGACTTTTTATTACTACATTATGGTCATATACCTACCTACTCATACAGGAAGAAACCAATGCAAAATACATGGGTAGAGTCATCTCCTACAATGACATGTTTTTTATGATCTCTAACGTCATCACTGCTCTTTTCATAGGGTATGCATCAAAATGGGGATTTTCACTAAAAGGTATTACCTTTATGCTTGGTATGGGGTTTTTCTTTTTTGCATGGTATTATGTCTGGTTTAGGAGGCGATATTCTTAAGCTTTTTAAACCTTTTTATTTTTGATATAAAAACAAAAAAGAAGCCAAAGACAGACAAAACAAGTCCTGCAAGCTTCCATAGTAATATCGTAGTAAATTTTATGACACTTTTACCTACACGTAAAGCCTTTTTACCTAATACTTTTAAGATACCTTTGGTATTGGCTTTGTAGGTGTTGCTTATCTTCCCTATAGTTTTGAGGTCTTTGGGTGTATCTACATATTTCATGAGGCTTATGGTATCTACCAGGGAAGTATTTTTCTTTATGAGACTTATATCATTAAAAAGTGACTTCACTGGTTTTATATCTATACTTTTGGCTATAGTCTTTTTGGTTTTTTCTACTTTAAACAAGCTATTAAACTCTAAGGTTTTTAACAATTTTGTATCTACCGTACGAGAGAGTCTTTTTGAAAGCACTTCGGTAAATGGCTTTGTAAGTTTGCCGCTTTTTTTAGCTATCTTTATCGTAGATGCACCTACTTTTAAAGGTGTAGTTGCACCTACTGAGAGTAACTGGGATGCGCTAAGACCTATACCCACGAGAGATATGTTTAAAATGAACGCGTCATAAGGCTTATCATCCATATACTTAGTACCCTCTTTTTTCAAATCTCTCAAATCACCATAGAGCGTCAAGTCTGATACAATACTCCCAGACATCTCCATCATACTACTAGACTCCCCCTCTATAAATCCAGAAGTAAATGCCTTCGTATTTCTCCAAGATTTTTTTAAAAGCCCGTTATGCAATTCTATGTTCTTATGTGTTGAAGAAGCCAAAGGCAATTCCAACATCTCTGAGAGGTTTTGATACATCTGTACATCATCAAAATTCTCTTCTTCTATGGATTGGATGATTTTCTCATTTAAATACCCAACTTTCACTTGTCTTTGCAATACTTCTGTAAGGTTATGTTCTAATATTTCATATGTCACAGAAGTATATGACCACCAAGCAAAGAAGCCCGCAGTCAAAAAAAAGAGGAGTAAAAGTATTGTTTTAGCCAAAAGAGAACTTTAGAGGTTTTTTTCTATAAGTGCAATCACATTTTTTATCTCAGCAGCAGAGACTTTGCCAAACTTTTTATAGATGAGTTTTCCTTTTTTATTAAAGATGAGAACATCAGAGTTATCATCAGCCAATTTCCATTTTTTTACAAGTGTTTTCTCTTTGTCTTTAACATATAGCGTGTGTGGAAACTTCTTTTGTTTCTCTTTAAGTTTTGCCTCCAAAATGGTATTAGGCAACCATGTAGCTGCGAGGTTTATGACAGCTACAGAATTAAACTTTTTTCTATTAAAATTTTTTTCTTTTAACGCATCTGCCAAGGCATTATTTAAATCTTTTTTATCTGGATCTACATAAAAAAGTGCATAAACCTTTCCCTTAAGCATAGAAGAACTCCATGCAGAACCATCCATTTTTCCACCATTTTTACCCTCTATTGTCACCTTGACTGGCACTTTGCCTAACTCCACAGCCATAACCGAAGCAACCAATACGAACAATCCCAAAATAATCTTTTGCATCACAGAGACTCCAATTTTGATATTATGTTCTAAATCATACCATTATTTAGACGATTTATGCTAGAATTTGCCAAATTTAACCCAATGGAGACCCCACATGGATATAACTAAAATCGGACATGGTGAAAACCCAGATGCAGTCAAAGCCATCATCGAAGTACCACTTAACTCAGCTATCAAGTATGAGATAGACAAAGACTCAGGTGCAGTAGAGGTAGATAGAGTACTCTACTCTTCTATGCATTACCCAGCCAACTACGGATTTGTAGCAAACACACTTTCAGATGATGGTGACCCAGCAGACATTCTTGTACTTTGTGACTATCCGCTTCAGGCAGGTTCTTACATCAAATGTAGACTAGTTGGCGTTCTAATGACTGAAGATGAGTCAGGCGGAGATGAGAAGCTTATAGCAGTCCCTACTGTAAAGATAGACCCAACCTATGCTAAAATTCAAGATTTAGGTGATGTTCCAGAGCATACACTCAACCGTATCAAAAACTTCTTTGAGACCTACAAGATGCTTGAACCAAACAAATGGGTAAAAGTAGCAGGATTTAAAGATAAAAAAGCAGCTACTGAAATACTTGATAAAGCAATTAAGAATTATAAATAATCACTAACTGTAGTGGTCGATGATATCGACCCTACAAATATACAACTTCATTCTAAAACCCCAACTCTCTCTTTCTATTGTCTATGTATCTTGTAGCACCATCGACTATACCTTGAGCTATACGTTCTTGATAGTCTGAAGTAAAGAGCCTGGCTCTCTCTTTATCGTTAGTAATATACCCTACTTCTACCAGTATAGAGGGACGGCTCGCACCCACAAGTACATAAAAGGGTGCAGGTCTTACACCACCATTTTTGGTATTATATTTTTGTTTGAGATGTTTCATGATATTATGTTGTACATCTATGGCTAGCTTATTTGACTCTATAATTTTAGGACCATTAAGTACAGAGTCTATAATAACATTTTTACTAAGCATATCTGTACCTTGAAGTACTGCTGCATTTTCACGTGCAGCGATACGTTGAGACTTGGCATCTCTTGTTTTTTGTAGATAGTAAGTCTCTACGCCTTCTACAGCTTGAAAACGTTGTTTATTTGCTATAGCATTGGCATGGATAGAGATAAATACTTTTGCATCTTTTTTGTCTGCTATTTTGGTACGTCCAGAGAGTTTTATAAATCTATCACTTGCACGTGTCATATGTACTTTGTACCCCATTGCCCTAAACTTCTTGGCTGTACGTTTTGCTATTTGGAGTACTAAATTTTTTTCATAGAGTCCTGTAGATGTCGCTCCAGAGTCATGCCCCCCATGCCCTGCATCTATGACTATAAATGAATCAGACCTATCTACAGAAGGGCCTCCACATGAACCAAGCAACAATAGACTCATACACAATAATAGTTGTTTCATACTATATCCTTCCATCAAAAATCAATTTCTTTTTTTCTATTGTTCAAATAGTTATCAACACCTTCGGCAATACCTTTGGCTATAAGTCCTTGGTATGTTGAAGTAAAAAGCCTCTTTCGCTCTTTTGGGTTCGAGATGTACCCTACTTCTACCAGTATAGACGGACGGCTAGCACCCACAAGTACATAAAAAGGTGCATGCCTTACCCCTCCATCACGAACCCCTCTATATTTAGAACGCAGGTTTGTTATGATGCGTCGATGCACATCTATAGCAAGCTTATTTGACTGCACAATTTTAGGACCATTTAACACAGAATCTATGATGACCCTCTTAGAAAGTTTTGTCCCCGCACCTTTTAATACAGCTGCATTTTCACGAGCGGCAATACGTTGCGACTTTGCGTCTCTTGTATTTTGTAAAAAAAATGTTTCAACTCCATGTACTTTATTTTGATACCTTTTACCTACTGCATTGGCATGTATTGAGATAAAGGCAACCGAACCCTTTTTGTCTGCTATATGCGTACGCTGTGAAAGCTTTAAAAAACGGTTAGTTCTTCGTGTAAGGTGTACGGGATAGCCTCTTTTTTTGAGTTCTTTGGCTACTTTTTTTGCTACAGAGAGTACCAGATCTTTCTCTTTCTTCCCCCCACCTACAGCACCAGAATCATACCCCCCATGACCCGCGTCAATGACGATGAGTTCATTACTGTGTGAGCGTCTGGATGCGCTTGAAAGTATCTTTTTTTTCTTTTGTTTTTTAGTTATTTTATGTTTTTTACCCTGGTAAGACTCTACCTTTCTTATGGTAGATTTTTTATCTGTTACCTTTATCTTTACTTTAGGCTTTTTATATCGTGTTGCAGGCAAAACACTGGCATTTTTTGGTAGAGGTATATGGTATTTTGTCTGTGTAAAAATAGGCTTATACGGTGTACAGCTATAAGGTGTATCATTTTGAATAACAATACGTACAATATTGGGTTTATACTGGGCAACACGCAATGAAGACCCAAACTTTTTAGCTAAATGTTTATCTGCCAACCGTGTATTTTTAAAATCAAATACCCGTCTATATGGCTTGGTAAGTACAAAGTGTTTAATCTTCTCTTTGTTGCATGAGTCACTAAACTGAAGACGTAATTCACCCTTTACTATGTCTACTTTTTTGAGTATATTCGTAGTAGCAAATAACAGTGTACTGCCAAACAGCAAAAAAAGAACAATCTTGAGAAATTTCACTCTATTTATCTTCTCCTGCCATCAGTTTATGCATAAGTTCTTTTACTGTAATAATCTCTTTAAGCTTATAACCATTTGCACCAGTAAAGAAGAGTCCAGACTCTGCGATACCATCATAGGCATCAGAGAGTCTATCGGCTATACAATACCCAACAATCTTCGCTTCTTCACCACGGTTACAAGGAGCTACACAGTTAGAGATACATGCTACTTTAGGAGCTGTACCTTTTTCTATATCTTCATGGAGTTGCGTTTTGACACCACGTGCAGGGTAACCTACAGGTGACTTAAAGAGTTTTATATCATCTGCATCCGCAGCTATGATGATATCTTTCATCACTTGGCTTGCATCACACTCTACAGTCCCTATGAATCTTGTCCCCATTTGTACACCATCTGCACCAATTTCCATCATTTTGACTATGTCATCATGATCCCACACACCACCAGCAGCAATGATAGGCATTGAACCCCAATTCTTAGCCTCTTCTACCACAGGGCCTAAAATATTTTCAAGTTGATTCTCTTCCATAAAACACTCATCATATTTAAACCCTTGGTGCCCACCGCTTAAAGGGCCTTCAACAATAACTGCATCAGGCAATCTATTGTGTGTTTTTTTCCAACGTCTACATAATATACGTAAAGCCTTGGCTGTTGAGACGATAGGTATCAATGCAACGTCAGGATAATTCTTTGCAGCTTCAGGCATAGTAAGAGGAAGACCAGCCCCTGTTATAATCATATTGGCTCCAGCTCTGCAAGCATCTTCTACCACTCGATTATATTCACTCTGAGCATAAAGTACATTGGCTGCAAGTGGTGCATCGCCACAGATTTCTCTGGCATTGTCAAATATCTTTTTTAGTGCGGGATAAGAGTAAAAGTTGATGGCATCCAAAGGTCTCTCATCTTTTCCTACTGTTTTTTCTGCATAAGCTCTGTTTTTATATACACCAGTTCCTACAGCAGATATAACACCTAGACCCCCCTCTTTACTTACAGTTCCAGCAAGCTGATCCCAAGAGATACCTACACCCATGCCACCCTGAATGATAGGTTTTTCTATTGTGTATTTACCTATTTTTAAAGATTTAAATTCCATTATTTCACCTTCACTTTTGCAAATCTCTTTTTACCTACTTGCAAGATGTATTCACCAGCTTCCAAATTGAGCTTGTCATCACTGATCTTCTTTTGGTCAATACTTACAGCATTCTGCTTAATATCCCTTCGTCCCTGAGAAGTCGATGGTTCAAGCCCAGCATCAAGAAGTGCCTGACATATCCAAATACCTTTACTCATTTCAAACTCTGGTATATCTGTAGGTACTTTTTTTGCCTTAAATACAGAGTTAAACTCCTCTTTAGCTAGTGTAGCCAACTCTTCATTATAAAACCTTGTAGTTATCTCCAAGGCTAAGTTTTCTTTAGCAGTTTTAGGGTGAACAGTGCGGGTTGACACATCTGATTTCAACTGCTCTATTTCAAAGAGTGACTTCGTACTCAAAAGCTCATAATACCGCCACATAAGCTCATCAGATATAGAGAGTATTTTTCCAAAAATATCTTTTGGTTCTTCTGTCACACCAATATAATTACCAAGAGACTTGGACATCTTATTGACACCATCCAAACCTTCTAAGATAGGCATCATCAATACAGCTTGTTGCTTTTTGGTTTCATACGCTTTTTGTAACTGTCTGCCCATAAGAAGATTAAACTTTTGGTCCGTTCCTCCTATCTCTATATCAGATTTAAGATATACTGAGTCATACCCTTGCAGTAGTGGGTACATAAATTCACTCACTGCTATAGGTGTGTTGGACGCATAACGCTTAGAAAAGTCATCACGTTCCAACATACGTGCTACAGTAAGGTTGGATGCGAGTTGCAACATGCCTGCCGTTCCAAGATCTTCCAACCAGTCATTGTTGTACACGATGTCTGTTTTAGACGCATCTAGTATCTTAAATGCCTGCTGTGTGTAAGAAGTGATGTTATTCACTATATCTTCTTTGGTGAGTACTTTGCGTGTAGCACTTTTGCCTGTAGGGTCACCAATCATTGCAGTAAAGTCACCAATAAGAAACTGTACACGTCCGCCAAACTTTTGAAAAGTAGCAAGCTTTTGCAGTAAAACTGTATGTCCAAGGTGCAAATCAGGTGCAGTAGGGTCAAAACCAGCCTTTACGGTGTAGGTAGTCCCATCGTCATAGTACCTTGTAACGAGCTTTTCAATACGATCCATATCTATGATTTCTGCTGTACCTCTTGCTATCTCTTCTAATGCTTGTTTTACTGACATGTTATCTCTTTCTTATTTATTATATGCATCATCCAAACTGATGATTTCTATAAGTTTAAATTTTTGTGAAATGCGTTCTGAAAGTATGATTTTTCTACTCTCATGACTCTCTATATCTATCTGACAATACTCCGCTCTCTCGGAACTTTGGATACCTAACTCTATACTAATCACATTTAAATTCAATTCAGAAAGATATGCCAGCAAATCCGCAAGTATCCCTTTTTGATTTTGTAAACTGATAGTCAGTCTATAACGCGAGTGTCTTTCAGTATTCCATCCTACAAAAATCATACGCTCCTCAGAGATCACTTTTGCATACGCTTTTTTACACAATTTATGGTGTATAATAGCCTTACTGTCCTTATAAAACGCTACAATTTGGTCACCAACTTTAGGATGACAACAATAATCAAATTCTACACCATCCAAAGGCTTGTTTGTAAAAAAACTAAAATGTTCTATCTCTTTAATTTTTGGCTTTTTGTATCCTTTTTTGAGCAGTTCCCAAAAACGTACTTCTTTCGCACCCATATAGTTAGCCAATTTATGTATAGTCTCTTTATAATAGTCAAGTTGTATAGGCAACTTAAAAACAGTATCTTGAAGTTCTACAGCCTCTACAAGTTTTTGTATCTCCTGACTCTCTTGTCCAAACAATGTTGAGAGTATATTGTATGCACCCAATGTATCCGACTCTTTGATACGAGCTCTACAGGCTGACCTTATACCATCCTGTGCCTTAGAGGTCTTCACCGCATCCAACCACGAACAGTGAAGATGTGGTTCACTGTCTTTTAACACATTTACAATATCCGCATTTTTAAGTACAGTTAACAGTGGTGCCTTACGCTTATTGATAAGTACCCCTGTAGCATTGGCTCCAACTTCAGAGTGGATAGCATACGCAAAGTCCAATGCAACTGAGCCCTTAGGCAGTGTATAGTAATCACCCTTGGGTGAAAACACCGTGATATCTTCAGAAAACAAATCAGACTTTGCTAATTGATAAAATTCTTCTACTGAGTCATTTTGATAGTGTAAACTCTCCAGCCATTCTAAATTGACAGAGTCATTGCCATCTTTATACTTCCAATGTGCGGCAACTCCATACTCTGCTAAACGGTGCATCTGCTCTGTACGTATCTGTGCTTCTACTATACCTTCATTATTAAAAAGTGTTGTATGTATAGTCTTATAGCCATTCTCTTTAGGCACTGCTATATAATCCTTAAAGCGAGATATAAGTGGTGTAAAGTGTAGATGCATAAGCCCAAGTACTCTATAGCAGTCCACAGGCTCTTTTACTACAATACGCACGGCTAGAAGGTCAAGCACTTCTTCTATACTCACACCCTTTCTATGCATCTTCATGTAGATAGAATAGTAATGCTTTACCCTTCCAAACACTTCATAATCATTTTCATTAAAATCATCTTTATGCATCAATTCTTTAACATTTTGGATAAAGGCGTTGAGTTTAAATTGTAGGTTTTGTGCATTTTCCTGTATAAATGTATCTATCTGCTTATAATCTTCAGGATAAATGTAATAAAAGCTCAAATCTTCCAACTGATTTTTGAGCCTAGAGATACCAAGCCTATGTGCTATAGGTGCATACACCACCAATGTCTCTTCAGCGATTCGTTTTTGCTTTTCAATACTTAAAGCATCAAGAGTAAGCATATTATGCAGTCTATCACATAGTTTTATCACCAATACACGCACATCTTTTACAGAAGCTATGAGCATTTTTCTAAAAGTAAGCGCAGAGTTTATGAGTCTCTCATCAGAACCAGAGGCTACCAGTTCTTCATCTCGTATCTCTATAATTTTGGTCAATCCCTCTACCATATGTGCTACATCTTCACCAAATTCACATTCTAAATCTTCTATATTAAAAAAAGTATCTTCTACCACATCATGTAGTAGAGCTGCTTGTACCATAGTCTCATCATTTGAAAATGCAGCAGTAATGGCAGCAACCAGTATAGGATGTACGATGTAGGGTTCTCCACTTTTACGTGTCTGTCCATCATGAGCTGTAAGTGAGAGTTCTAGTGCTTTATGTGTAGCAGGAAGTGCTTGGGGAATCTGCTCCCAAAGAAGAGCCTTGGCTTCTTCGATGGTATGTATGTTTTGTGCTTTTAAAAAGAAAGCATCCAAAATATTTACTCTTCTAAACTTACTATGATTTTACCTTCGGCTATCTCCTGTAGTGCTATATCTGCATACTTCATACCATGTGTATCTATCTCTAATACCGATGGTGCACCATTTGCGATGGCTTCTGCTCTTTTACCTACGGCATTGGCAAGAAGATACTTGTCAAAATCTAGGTTTTCCAATGCCAGTGCTGTTAATTCTTCTGTTCTCATTTTATTTCCTTTAGAAAGTTTTTATGTATATTCTCTGTACTATTTAACCATCGAACAAAGACTCATATCACCTTTTACGATAGCAAGTAGATTGCCTTTTTCAAACATGTTGCATACCACTATAGGTAACTTGTTTTCTTTTGCCAGTGCGATAGAAGTATCATCCATCACTTTGATGTGATCTGTAAGTGCTTGGTCATACGACAAAGTATCAAGCTTAATGGCATCATCAAATTTATTTGGGTCTTTGTCATACACACCATCTACTTTGGTAGCTTTGATAAGAATCTCCGCTTGTACCTCAGAAGCCCTAAGTGTCGCCGCAGTGTCTGTGGTAAAATAAGGGTTGCCCGTACCACCTGCAAAGACTACCACACGTCCTTTTTCAAGGTGTCTTCTGGCACGGCGTACAATAAACGCTTCACCTATCTCTTGCATATCTATAGCAGACTGAAGTCTTGCCTCAAGCCCTGCATGCTCTAATGCTTCTTGTATCGCTACACCGTTTATAACCGTTGCTAACATACCCATGTAATCACCAGCTGTTCTGGTAATGATACCATCAGCCGCAGCTGAGACACCACGGATAATATTACCACCACCCACAACAACAGCAACTTCTACACCAGCATCTACAAGCTGTTTTATCTCACCAGCAATGAAATTAAGGATTTGTGTATCTATCCCATATCCTTCAACACCCGCCAAAGCTTCACCAGAAAATTTAACCAATACGCGTCTAATCACAAAAAAGCCTTTTTATTATTTTCGCGATTATAGCTGAATATTGGTTAGGGAGGGGTTAATTTAAATTCTTATCAACTTCAACGGATTAATATGCTTTGAATTTTTCGTTGCTTGGAACATTAGTTTACTGGTAACTTTTCCTACGATATATCCTTTTTTTATCTTAGAGCCTACACGGATAGTAGGGGCAATCTTTGAAAGTCCTGCATATACTGTATGTATCTTGCCACTGTGTGCTACAACCACTACTTTACCCAGCATAGAACTCTTCCCTGCAAAAACAACTTTGCCATTGAGGACATTTTTAACTTTTGCATTGGCTGATGGAGCTTTGAGTGTCACAGACTCATTAAATATCTTTATCTTGTAGATAGGGTCAATGTATGTTCCAAACTTCTTAACAAGCCTACACCCTGGCAATGGTGAAATAGTCTTACCGCCTTTGTAGGCATAGGTTTTTGATTTTTTATATGAAGAGTGTACTTTTCTTACTTTTTCGCTTGGTTTATAGACTTTACTTTGTACAATTTTTGCTTCTTTTGCAGCTTTTTTTGCTGCAATTCTTGCTGCTTTTTTTGCTTCTTTGGTCTTGGCTAGTTTTATGGCAGCTTTAGCTTTTCTTGCTTTTTCTCGTGCTTTTGCTTTTGCTATACGTATCTTTCTTTTACGTTCTTTTTCCAAGCGTATAGCTTCTTTTCTTGCTTTTGCACGTTTACGTGCAGCTTCTACTTCTTTACTATGAAGTATATTTAGCTTTGCCAAGGTACTACGCAATGAACCTTGTTTATCTACTAGCTCTTGAAGTTTAGACTGATACTTCTCTTCATCTTCACTAAGTCTTGCTACAAGTTTCTCTAGTTTTGTCTTTTGTTGGCTATACAATTCTCTTTTTTTGACAATACGAGCAATAGCATTTTTGGTTTTATTGCGTTGATACTTCTTGTCATCTTTTTGTTTTTGAAGTTTGGCGATATCTCTTTTTAAAGCTTTTAACTCTTTTGCATTATGTTTTTTATATGCCTTGTAAACCTCATAAGAGATAATAGACTTTTCCGTAGGATTTTCAAACTGTTGCATCGCAAAAATTACAGAAAACTGTTCTGAAAGTAAAGCTATAAAATCCTTATGTTTTTTATCTATCTCTTGACTCATTTTCTCTAAAGTAGCTTCAGAGATGGCAAGTTCACTTTTAAGTACTTTATACTCTTTTTCACGTTTGTCTTTATTTTCACTGAGTTTTTCTAGTTTATGTTCTAAATAAGCAATGTCTTTTTCTGCTTTGGCTATATCGGCTGCAATTTTATCCAGTTTTCGGCTTGCTTTATTTTTAGCAGAGTTTGTGGCACTTAGGTCTTTTTTAGAGTTTTTTATTTTTGCGGTGGTAGAAGCTCCGTATACCAAAGCAAGAGCCACAAAACACCATAAAATGAAGGATTTCACTCCTGCTCTCCCTTAGTCGTATAGACTACTGAATACACAGCAATAATGACTATCAAAAGTGCTACACCAAGTAAGATGGCCATATCGGTCACCTTAAACAACTCTTCTTTATTTTGTACCATCATATCTATACCTGAGTTTGCTGCCCATTTGAATTTTATATAGACAAAAAATAAAGAGGTAAAGATACTCGCAAAAATAGCATCCATAATAGCAACTTTAAAAAGTACTCCCGAACGTAACATCAAAGGAGCACCAAATATCTCCATTACTTGCATACGCTGTCTATGTGTATATTTCCATATCTCCATCTGTTTGATAATTAGAAACAAACTTACCACAGCCATAAAGACAATGAAGATTTTTAATGAAAGTTTAATGAATGCAAATAGCCTGTAACTAGAGCTATATGCAGAGCCAAAAGTCTCAACACTCTTCACATTGGCATGTGCCTCAAGATCTGTTTTAATCTTCTCTAGACCATCAGTATTCAAATAGGTATCCAGATGGACAGTGTAAAAGTGAGGCAATGCATCCAATATCTCTTTAGAAGAACTCTTACTTACACCTTTTGCTATCTCACTGACTATGTTCTCACGTTTTATCTTTGTGCTTGAAGATATATGTGCATTAATACCTTGGAGTGTTTTAAGGCTTGCAGGTTCATGTGTTACAACAAGCATAGAGTATCCCTCAGTCAAACCTTTCTCATAAGAATCTGTGGTTCTATCAAAGACAAGGTAAAACTCCACACCCAGTAAAATAGCCATCAGTGGTAAGATAAACATGAGATGATTTTTAATGAACTTCATAGACACCCTTGTTTTCGATAATGAAATGTCTGTACGGTAAAGAAAAGATAGTTGGTATCTTGTGTGTTACCACCAGTACAGTTGTTTCTAGTTGCTGACAAGCGTTTTCCATTAAATCCCAGATAACATTGGAAGAGTAATCATCTAGGTTCCCTGTAGGCTCATCAGCAAGTATTACCACAGGGTTTTTAGCCAAGGCACGTGCCACACCTACACGCTGCTGTTCACCACCAGAGAGTTCAAGTGGATACTTGTCTGCATGTTCAGAAAGCTTCACATGTTTCAGTAGTCTTTGTGCCTGTGTGTTTTGAACATCTACAGAGTAGCCTGCTATCATCAGTGGAAGCACCACATTTTTAGCTACCGTCCATTCATTGACAAGTTTATAATCTTGAAAAATAATACCTAGATGGGTACGAAGTTCTTGCAGCTTAGATTGACGTGCATTCACCAGATCCAATCCACCCACAACCAAATTACCTTCAGAGGCTTGCATCTGCCCATAAAGTGCTTTTAACAGTGTTGATTTACCTGACCCACTGGGCCCCGTAATAAATACAAACTCACCTTTTTTAATAGTAAAACTCGCATCTTTAATAATCTCTTTATTACCTTCATCATACGCTAAAGTAAGATGAGAAGCACGAATAACATTAGACATTGAGTAACTCCATTATTTTTTGGTGTGCCTCATAGTTTACTGTTGTTCTCACAGGTGGAGAGACAAAGTACCTACAAGATGTTTTATCTAAAAGTATATATTTATGTTCTGGTCTATCAAAGCTGCCAAAAGCACATTTTACAAGAAGCTTTTCATCTTCTGTTTTATACATCCGTTCAAAATGAACAAAGTACCCATCAAAAACAAGTGCCTGTTTTGGAAGTCTCTCTTCCAGTCCATTTTTATATTTTACAATATTAAAATTAAAATCAACTGCTATTTTCTTCTCTTTTGCATCTTCCTTACACTTTACATAGACATCATATATATCTTTTTCTTCTCTTAGCCATCTTGCCTCATACTTAGATATTACGTCTAGTGCCTTATTTTTACGTACTTCTACCTCTATTTTGGGTACAGCAAAAAATGTTTCAAGTGCATACCAAAAGTATTTATCACTGTCTGTACGAAGCTCAAGTCGTCCTCCCTTACTTAATACCCTCATGGACTCATTTAAAAAAGATGGGCTTATCACACGACGGTGTGGTTTTTTATCCCAAGGTACAGGAAAGTGTACAAATATCTGTTCACATACATTGGATGGCAACATTTCCAAAAAAAGTCTCGCATCATAATTGACTACCCAGATATTATCTAGCCTTTGAAGCTCTATCTGTTTGAGTACTTGCTGTGCAGAGGGTGTGTGTATCTCTAGCCCAATATACAGTGTATCAGGATTTTTTTGCGCCTGATACAATAGATGTTTTCCAGATCCAAACCCCACCTCAACAGAGATTTTGTCTTTAGGAAAACTGATGTTCTCAAAATCTTCTATTTTTTTAAGATAAACAGAGGAGAGGGTTGCCTTTGTATTAGATATGGCTATATTTGAGTTTAATACTTCTAAATTTAATGTTTCTGCCACCAAACCTATAGCCTCTTTAAGGATGTTCACTTTAAGTGGTCTTGTAACTTTGTCATACTTAAGTAAAGTTGCCTTATCATCTGGCTTTATCTGTAGTAAGAATTCCTCTCCTTTATGCTCGATACCTATTACCTCATCTGATGATGAAAGTGACTTCGCATGCAGAGTCATAATCTCACTTTCAGGGAGTAGTTCTACAACATAACTACTGTCAAACGGTCTTACTTTCAGGTGTGGCATAGTGATATGTTACAGTGCTAATGTAGTGACTTGACTAGGCTTAGTCAAAATGTCATTATAACTCTTTGCAATCACTCTATATCTGTAGTTATTGCCAGGATGCACAAAGGTATCAATGTACTCAGCCATCAACTGTCCGTCTACTTGAGTCATAAACTTCCACGGTCCTGCATTGACTGAACGCTCTATGATATATCTATTAATACTTTGGTTACTGTGAGGTGCCCATAGTATCTTCACTGCTCCAGGTCCAACACTGTATGCTTTTATAAAATTTACACCATCTAAAGGGGGTCTGGTTTTTACTTTAAGTATAGCCCCATGTTTGGATTCTTTACCTAAAGAAAATGTTGTAAATGTATAAAGGTAAGTTGTGTTTGGTTTCACATGTGTATCTACAAAGTGTGTCGCATGACGGTTACCTGCAGAGCCTATACGCTTAAGACTTTGCTTCCCTTTACTTGGATTGCCTCTATAGATATTTACCCCATGTATACGTTTGTCTTCTATCTTCTTCCACTCAAACCCTACAGAACTTTGCATAGGCAAAGCTCTGACTTGCGTGATTGTTTTTAGTGTAGGGTCAGTTTTATATATCATTAAACCCTTAATGCCAGAACCGCAATTGTTAAGTAGTAGTAAAAAGAGTGCCGAGAGTAGAAGGGTTGATTTTTTCATTGATTTCACCTTGGTCAAAATATTTGCTCATATACATTGTCATATCATCAAAAAGTGGGGCTACAAACTCCATTTTTTTACCCGTTTGTGGATGGATTAAATAGAGTAGATATGCATGCAGATAAACTCGTGGTATTCTATCTCTTTTGGTCTTAAATCCATATAAATCATCACCCAATATATGCCGTCCCAAAGTGTTAAGATGCACACGTATCTGATGGGTGCGTCCAGTAAAGAGTTTTGCTGCTACAAGTTCCACATCCCATTTATTTGAAAGTAATTTTACAAAAGCTGTTTTGGCATTTCTACCATCAGCTACCACAGACATCATCAGTCTGTTTTTAGGGTTGCGTGCTATGGGCTTGTCGACAACTATATCATCTTTAAGTGGATGGTCTATGAGTGCCAGGTAGTAACGCCCCATACTCTTGTCTTGTAACTGTGCACTGAGCTTCTCATGAGCCTCATTGGTCTTAGCCACCACCAAAGCTCCCGTAGTCTCTTTGTCTATACGGTGCACAATGCCATGACGCTCTTCTCCAGAGATGGTAGAGAGTGAAACTCCCCTATGTATCAGCCAGTCCACAAGCGTAGGCTCTTTCACAGAAGGTGCAGGATGTACTACTAACCCACTAGGCTTATTGACCACAAGCAAGTAGTCATCTTCATACAACACTTCCACATCAAAGTCTATGGGAGGTGCTACTCGTTTCTCTGCCTCTTTAAACGCATACGATATTTCATCACCCTCTGACACTTTAAAGCTGGTCTTAGAGATACCCTTACCATTTACAGAAACTTGCCCATCTTTGACTAGCTTTTCAACTTGGTTACGGCTTACGTCTAGTTCTTGGGCTAGTATTTTGTCTATGCGTCCTGAGATTCGAGGGTTAAATATGTTCATTTTTCTTCTTTTAGATTATTTTCAAATTCTGTGTATTTCTCAAGCATACCTTCACTTAAAGACCATACTTTTATAGATTCCATATCAAAGTCATTTGCCTCTGCCACCCATACAGCTTGTTCTAAAGATTGTCTATCATCCCAATGATAATAAGCTGAAAGTCTATCTTTTATACAATCCGTAGGCGTTAAAAGTTTAAGTATACCTGTTTCTGTTTCTCGTGATGATACTTCTTCTATAGGTGAATCGCCTACACCTAAAGGTCCTCTAGGAAATTCTATAAACAGTGAGATGTCTTTATGGACAAAATAACGTTTCATCTTATGCTCTGTAAATCCAAGTTTTTCCATTACTTCTTTAATCTTACGATGTCCACCATTAAAGCGATCAATTAAGTCTATATCATCTGAGGTATATCTACCTTTACTATAGAGTTCTACACAACATCCACCAGAGAGTACTGTCTCTATGCCCTCTTTTTCCAAAGTTGTACATACATATGCTGCCAACTCTTCCATGTTCATCTCTTTTATAGACTTCATAAAGGCTTGCCTGTACGTCTGGGTCGTTTCCGTGAGATGAGAAGTCTCTCTTGCTCTCTAGGTTCATAGTATGCTCTTGCTTTTTCAAGTAGAGAAATGAGTTCATCTTTAAAAGCATAACGTGGGTTTATCATAAACAATCTTGTTCTTCCCACTGTCTTACTTACCAACACACCACCTAGTTCCAGTCGTTCTAGTTGTTTTTGTATGGGATCTAAACTACTCTCATAAAAATCTGCCATCTCTTTAGCATATCCCTCACCTCTAGCTAAGATATACTGCAACACACGCTCACGATTTTTAGAGCCAAAAAGTTCTTCTAACATTTTATCCTACTTTACAGTTTTTAAAACCTACTTGATATATTTTATTACCTATATTATAGGTAATAAATATTTTTTTGTCAAGCTATTTACTAAAAGTTTATTATTAAGTCGCATATCAAAATAAATTCAATAAACAAAGACTAGATATCATCCCTATCCCAGCGTTCTGGGTCTAAAAAGGTATCATCATGGATGTGTTTAAATGAGGCTCTAAACATTTTAAAGGCATCTTTATTTTTAGACTCTATCTCTGCGAGCCATGCTTTTGTACTTGCTCTTGCATGAGGCATCTTGACCTCTTTTAGCATAGCAGGACAGGCCTCATCACCTATGATTTGTAAATTGTTCTGCGTAGCAAAGTCACGTAACTGTCGTTCTCTTACTTGAATGAGAGGGCGTATGAGGTGTACCCCTCTGCTTGTTTTGTAGATGGGAGCTAAGGCTCTCATACTTCCATTGTAAAACATATTCATAAAAAAGCTCTCTACAGTATCATCAAAATGATGTCCAAGGGCTATTTTATTAAATCCATGTTCTTTGGCAAAACTGTAGAGTGCCCCTCTTCTCATACGAGAAAAGTAGCTACAAAAAGAGGAGTTTTCACGTATAGCATCTTGGGAGACATCAAAGATATTGGTATCATATACCGTATGCTTTATCTCATACTCATTGCAATGCTTGGTAAGAAACTCATAATGCTCATCTGGCATACCATACTTAATAGTACACGCCTCAAACTCAAAAGAAAAAGGCGCATGGCGTTGTATGTGTTTCATCGCATGGATAAGTGCAAGAGAATCTTTCCCCCCACTCAGCCCTACAAGTATCTTATCACCCTCACCTATGAGTTTAAACTCTGCATTGGTCTTACCAATGACTTTGAGTAGTTTCTTGCTCATAGGAATAGTTTTGGCCCTACTTCGTCTTTGGTTATCCTCTTTCATATCACTGCTACCTGCTACTTGCTCACTGAAACCGCATCAACCATTGATAAAATAAAATCTGCACTTATCTTCGCAGAAGATTCTAAAAACTCATCAAAATTAAAACTCGCATCCATATCGGCACTATCACTTATGGCTCTTAAAATGAAAAAAGGAACATTAAGGGCAGAACATACCACAGCTACAGAAGCTCCTTCCATCTCTAAAGCATCTGCTTTAAACTCAGACCCTATCCACTCTTTTCTATCGGCATTTGCTACAAACTGATCACCTGTAGCTATAATACCCTCTTTAAGTACCAATCCTTTTTCTTTGGCTACCTCTTTTGCAATATTACGAAGTGAAATATCTGTGGGTATACACACTTCTCCCTCTGGTACATACCCAAAGGGGTGTCCAAACGCTGTAATGTCCAAATCATGTTGACATAGACCATCAGCAATTATAAGATCACCAATTTTCAGTTGATCAGAAATTGCTCCAGCAACACCAGAAAACAATAACATACCACAACCAAACTTCTCTATAAGCATTGTAGCCGTCAAAGTGGCAAACACTTTACCTATCTTAGAATACGCAACAACAACTTCTTGACCATTATAGAGACCCTCATAATACGTATTTGCACCATACACTGTCTCTTTAAGTTCATCAAGCTTTGCAACAATAGGCTCCACCTCTTCAGGCATAGCCCCCATTATAGCAATTTTCATATACACCTTTCACCGTGGCAGAACCACATCCATTAATCACGCAAAGCATGGGAACGAGAAAAATCAAATAAACTTACGAAAGTTCCTTGATTGCCGAAATCGTAGCCTCCAAAGAAGCCATATCACTCACATTAAAATGAGGCTTCTTCGTAGCCTTACGATTTAACCCTTTGAGTACATTCCCATGCCCAAACTCAATATAACAATCCACCTCATCATCAATATTTGCCATAGAGTGCTTATAAAGCACAGGTTTCACAAGTTGCTGTGGCAACAACTCCAAAGCTTCTGCCTTAGTATTGTATGCCTTGGCTGTAACATTGGAAATCACAGGTGCAATGAAGTCATCTTTTAGCATCTCTTTGAGCTTTTCCTCTAGTGGTGCAGATGCAGACTCAAGCAATGGACAGTGAGAAGCCACAGACATATCAAGAAGCATCGCTCTTTTTGCTCCAGCAACTTTAACCATAGGTGCAAAAATTTCCAAATCTTTTTTTATCCCTGCGATAACTATCTGACCATCTGCATTATAATTTACCGCCCACACTTGAAGTCCTGCCTCTCTTTGTTCTTGACAAAGTTTTTCAACGACCTCATCTTCAAGCCCTAAAGAGACCATCATCCCTACTTCCTGCTTTTCACAGGCTTTTGCCATCAGTTGACCTCTTAGGTTCACAAGCTTCACTGCATCTACAGCATCTAGTGCACCAGCTGCCACAAGTGCGGTAAACTCAC
>JALWME010000216.1 GCA_027083995.1 Sulfurovum sp. | reverse complement strand
TACTCCATATATCGGTAAAGTGTATGGTAATCTTTAATACCCATTTTTTCTGCAAGTGCTTTGATATTTAGTTTGAAAGCAGAAGCCTCACAGACCAAACGAACCAATTTTTTAAGTGATAGTACCTACTATACCTATGAGTTTAAGGGAAAAATCTACTTCTTTATGCAGATATCTTCTGTACTGTGTATCAAAAAGCATCAAGTAGTTCTCTTGATACTCTCTAAGTGTCTCTAAACATTTCATATTCTACCTTTTTATGGTTAGAAACATAATATTACTAATATAAAGAAAGAAATCCTAATTAAGTTTTCAATACATATCACAACGTAGGCTTCAATTTCTCAGTCACATATTGATGTATTAGCGATGAGAGTATCGTTTGGTAAGGTATGTTGAGTTCTGCACTTTTTCTTTTGAGCATGAGCATATCAAATTCAGGAATACGAATATTTACATTTTTACTTTTATTTAAAAAATTCTTTGCAGCATTTTTTGCTTCTAAAAGCTCATCTTCAAAATTTTCTACTCTTTTGAAATCTGTAGCATTTTCTACTGCATCTAACAACTCTAGTTCATATTCATCCATTTGCATCATTAGCTCCTTTATAAAGTTTATTCATTTTTCTACTTGGTACTATTGTTTTTAGCCATATCTCATCATCATTTTTAACATATGGCACCATATCTACATAGCCTTGTATACGTACTATATATATTTGCTGATGAGGGTATTTCTCTCTATTGGGATGTACTATAATATCAAGTACTTTATCTTCATAGATAAGTGCAATCACATCTTCAAAACAAACATTACGTTCACTTTTTAGCAGTTTGTTTTTTTCTACATCCCATTTAAAATTCATAGTTTGATTATATTACAATTGATATGATATGTCAATAGTTGATTTTCATTACTGACAGCGAGGATGTACATGATTAGCATTACAGGTTCACTGCAATACTTTTAATGGTATATTTTAAGGTTATTAGGCAAGTACCATTTCAGAAAAACTATCCGCATCAAGTGATGCAGATCCTACAAGTACCCCATCAACCCCAGCGATAGAGACAATCTCCTGTATATTAGCAGGTTTAGCAGAACCACCATAAAGTAATGGCTTATCATTGATAGCTTTTTTTAACGCTCTGTGTGTTGTAGAGATCTCCTCTACTGTAGCAGACCTGCCTGTACCTATCGCCCAAATTGGTTCGTAGGCTACGATGAGTTTTTCATAGTTGATATCTATGCCATCAAACTGTGCAAGCAGATATTTCATCACAGATTCAAAACCTTTTTCACGTATGCTTAGAGGTTCACCTATACAGTAGATGATTTCAAACCCTTGTTCTTGAAAAAAAGCAAATTTAGTAGCTACTTTTTCTTGAGTCTCAGCCATATATTCACGTCTTTCACTATGTCCAATAAGTATGGTTCTGATACCAAACTCATCCAGCTGTTCTACACCTATTTCACCTGTGAATGCTCCATTATGCGTGGGGTAAGCATTTTGTACACCCACAGTAAAGTCTCCTTCATAACTGTCTAGTGCAGATGAGGGAGGAAAAATATAGACTTTATCTTCAAGATTTTTGGCATGTAGTTTTACATTTAACTCTTCTATATATAGTTTTGTACTTTTTCTTGTATGGTTGGTTTTAAAATTTGCTGCATAAATCATTTTGTTTCTCCTTAATGCGACATGTCGCATGAGCTGTCTGCTGAAGACGACACAGCGTCAGCGTAGTTTTTAAACTAAATTGTAAGTTCCTTATTGTAAAGCAAGGATACCTGGCAGTGTAACACCTTCTATAAGCTTTAAACTTGCCCCTCCACCTGTAGAGATAAAGGTCATCTCATCTACATCTCCCGCACGTTGTACAACATCCGCTGTATCACCACCACCTACGATGGTTGTAGCATGTGTCTGTGCGATATTGTTTGACATTGCCATGCTCCCTTTGGAATATCTATCCATCTCATACACGCCCATAGGACCATTCCACATGATAGTTTGTGCATCATTGAGTGCTTCACGAAAAAGCCTAGATGTTGCTGGACCAATGTCAAGCCCCATCCATCCTTTTGGTATCTCTTGGATAGGTAGAAACTTTACTGTAGTATTTTCAGAAAACTCAGGTGCAGCAACTACATCGACAGGCAGATAAAATTTCACACCGAGTTTTTTCGCTTTTAATATAATGTTATTTGCCTCTTCTAGCAAGTCATCTTCTACCAACGATGTCCCTACTTCATGTCCATGTGCTTTTAAAAAGGTAAATGCCATACCCCCGCCAATAATTACTTTATCTACTTTTGGGATGAGGTTGGTAAGTGCCTGGAGCTTACCTGAAACTTTAGAACCACCTACCACTGCTACGAAAGGGCGTACTGGATCTTCAAGTACCCTAGAAAAGAAATTCACCTCTTTTGCCATCAAGAAACCTGCTGCCTTAGAATCTCCATCAAAAAATTTGGTGATTGCATGTATAGAAGCATGTTTTCTATGGCATGCCCCAAATGCATCGTTGATATATATATCTGAAAAATCTGCCAATTGCTTAGCAAAGCTTTCATCATTACTAGTCTCACCAGCTTCATAGCGAAGGTTCTCAAGTAACAAAACATCCCCTGCTTCAAGTGCAGCAACTTTAGCCTGAGCATCAGGACCTACTACATCTTCTGCCATGTATATATCTCTTTTTATTTTAAGTAGCGTATGTAATCTTTTTGCCACAGGTGCCAAAGAAAATTTCTCTTCATACTTTCCTGGTTCTGGTCTTTCATAGTGTGATGCCAATATAATTTTACAATCTCTATCTATACAATAACGAATGGTCTGCAATGCAGAGCGTATACGTCTATCATCTGTAATGTTTCCAAACTCATCTTTAGGAACATTAAAGTCACATCTGATAAATACTCTTTTGCCCTCTATCTCCAAATCTTTCAGTGTTTTCATCTACTATTTTATCCTCTATTTTTTACTTATATGTACAGCCATATCAACCAAGCGACAAGAATATCCCCACTCATTGTCATACCAAGACAAAACTTTTACCATATTGCCACCTATAACTTGAATCGTATCCAAAGGTACTACTGTACTCAATTCTTCCCCTACAAAATCCATGGATACACGATACTCTTCATCTACTCCAAGGATTCCTTTATGTGACCCTTCGCTTGCATCCCTAAATGCTTTTTGCACCTCTTCTACTGTTGTCTCTTTGTTGAGTGCAACTGTCAAGTCGACCATAGAGACATCTGCAGTAGGTACTCTGATAGCCTGTCCATTTATTTTACCAGTTAAACTTGGTAAGACTTTAGAGATGGCTTTGGCTGCTCCTGTTGTAGTAGGTACCAAATTCACTGCACCTGAGCGTCCTTTTCTTGGGTCTTTTTTATGCTTGGCATCCAGTATGGGTTGCGAGGATGTGTATGAATGTATCGTTGTCATTAATCCATTTTCTATACCAAAAGTATCTTCCAGTACCTTTGCAACTGGTGCAAGCCCATTTGTTGTACAGGAGGCATTTGAAACAACGGCTTGACCCGCATATTCATCTGCATTTGCACCCAGTACAAATGTTGCAGTGTCATCTTTGGCAGGTGCAGAAAAGAGTACTTTTTTTATACCATTGTCCAAATAAGGCTGCACAGACTCAGCAGTTAAAAAAGCACCTGTACACTCAAGTACCAACTCTGCCCCTGTAGAAGAGAAATCTATCTTTGACAGATCACGCTGTGTAAATATTTTTGCTTTGGTTGTGCCGATGTTTAGAATACCATTGCTTACAGAAACATCATCACGTCTTCCGTGTACTGAGTCATATTTGACCTGATACGCAAGCATCTCTTCACTGGCACTTGCATTGACTGCGACAAGCTCTATATCTTCCCTATCTGCAATAATACGTGCCACACATCTTCCTATTCTTCCTAGTCCATTGATTGCTACTTTTACGGCCATAGTATTATCTTCTCCTTGTTCTTATCGTTTATTATGGAACTTATGCTAAAATGCGACTAATCACATACGCTGTCTGCTAAAGATGACACAGCGTTAGTGTAGATTATTTGGCTTTGCCAAAAATCAATATATCATAATAAAAATTCTGTTAATTTTACAGTAAATGAGGTTAGTATTTGGTTAAAAAGAACAAGCCAATCGCTGCGATGTTTGGTGGAAGTTTCGACCCTCCACACCTTGGACATCAACGTATCATTCAAGAAGTAGTCAGAACACTTGATATTGAGACCTTGCTTGTTATCCCAACGTACCTCAACCCTTTTAAAACATCCTCTTTGGCTTCTGCTTCACAGAGACTGAAGTGGTGTCGTACACTTTTTGGTACGCAGGCAAAAATAGTCGTAGATGACTATGAGATACAAGAAGGCAAAAGTACAGCAACAGCACACTCTGTAAAATATTTCAATATGTTCTACGAAGTCAAGTATCTTGTCATTGGTTCTGACAACCTGTCAACCTTGGACAAGTGGTATGACTTTACATGGCTCAATGAAAACATTATTTGGGTCATTATCACAAGAGAAGGTTATTCTATAGATGTGACAAAACTTAGAAAATGGAAAGTATTAACACTGGATATTCCCATCTCTTCAAGCCAAATAAGAACAAAAAAAGATTTACACTATGTTGATAAACAAATACAAAAATCAGTACAAAAAGTACTCAAAGGACAACAGCTAATGACAATAGAAGAGAGAGTAGAAGATATCGTCAATATTCTTGATGATAAAAAAGCAGATGAGATAGAAGTGTTTAACCTTGAAAATGCAGATTACATTGCAAAACGTGTAGTGATAGCAAATTCACTTAACGGTAAACATACCCTAGCACTTTTTGACCATCTCAAAAAAGGTCTTAGAGAAAAAAATAATAAGGTGCTGGCTTCAGATGTGAGCGATGACTGGGTAGTAGCTGACCTAGGAGACATTCTTATCCATATCATGATACCTGAATACCGACAACGTTATTCATTGGAGCAGTTCTTATCTGAACTTGTAGAAAACCAAAATAAAAACAGAGATGTCGACTCTGCTCTACGCTAATTCGTGGGCAGAACCTCCTAAAAATTCCAACAACAGAAACAATCCTATTGTTAACAGCGGTGCAGCAAACCACCACCAACAATACTTTTGCTTAAACATATAAACAAACAATGCACCCCAAGAGATGATGATAAGTATTTCATGTGCGATAAACAGAGGCATGACAGGTCTTGTAAGATTTCCCACTATAGCCAAAGATATAATAGCGGCAAATGTTACCAAGGTGATAAGGAGTTTTTTGAGGTTTTTGTCCTTGTTAAATTTGTAGGCTATGACTCCTAGTGTTGCCAAGATGGACAATATGATTAAAGCTTTCACAACAGACTCCTTAATTTCTAATTATATCACAGCTTATCGACAACCTTAATGCCCAGTATATCTAGGCCTTGCTTTATAGTTTTAGCCGTAAGGTTAGCTAAGTGCAGTCTACTTATCTTTAGCTCTTCCTCTATACCGCCTTTTAAGATAGGGTTTTGTTCATAAAAACGCATAAAGAGTGTCACCAACTCATACAAATAGGTAGTTATTTGATTTGGACTTGCATCTTCAGCTGCACGATGAAGTACATCTTCAAAACGCAATAACATTGTGGCCAATCTATGTTCCAAATCATCACCTATAATGATATCACCATCTACTGCTGCACCATGTTTTCTAAAGATACTTTGTATTCTGGCATAAGCATATTGCATATATAACGAGGTATTACCTTCAAAAGAGAGCATCTTATCCCAGTTAAATATATAGTTAGACTCTCTATTTATAGAAAGATCTGCATACTTGACTGCCCCTATACCAATAATTTTGCCCAAAGTGTTTAGTTCGGTTTGCGTATACTCTTCTTTATTTTTGACTGCATCTTTTGCTTTGACTACTGCTTCATCAAGCAAATCTATAAGCTTGACAGTACCACCATCACGTGTTTTAAACGGTTTACCGCCTTTATCCATCATCGTGCCAAAAGCAATATGCTCCAGCCTTACATCCTCACCTACAAATCCTGCATCTTTTGCTACCTTAAAGACCTGTTTGAAGTGTCCACTTTGTCTCGCATCTACTACATATGATATACGCTGTGCACCCAAATCATTGGCTCGGTAACGTAATGCTGCAAGATCAGTCGTTGCATAGAGGTATCCACCGTCTTGCTTTTGGACAATGACAGGTACTTCATCACCTTCTAAAAATACACAAAGTGCCTTGTTGCTCTCTTGGAGCATGTTCGCCTTTTTTAGACCACCGATTACTTCAGGAAGTGCATCATTATAAAAACTCTCAGCTCGGACATCATCACGTGTGAGCTTAACATCTAACTTTTCATACACCTCTTCACAATGCCCCAAAGAGATATCAATAAACTTTTGCCATAATGCCAAACAGTGTTTGTCTCCTGATTGGATTTTGACTACATACTCTCTAGCCTTTTGTGCAAAAGTATCATCTCTGTCAAATGCAGCTTTTGCATCTTTATAAAACTGTTCCAAATCTTTCAAAGAGACAGAGCTATCTTCATCTTTCATCTCAAGATAAGCAATAAGCATACCAAACTGTGTACCCCAGTCACCAATGTGATTTTGACGTATCACCTCATCACCTAAAAATGTCAATAAATTTGCCAGCGTATCACCTATAATAGTTGAGCGTAAATGCCCAACATGCATCTGTTTTGCCATGTTTGGTCCAGAGTAATCGACCACTACCTTCACAGGAGATGTACGTAGTGATACACCTAGCCTATCTCCCTTTAATGCCTCTTTGCATTGTACAGAGAGCCAAAGTGGGTTAAGCCATAGGTTGATGAACCCCGGTCCTGCAATCTCAGCTTTTACAAGTATGCCTGAGAGATCCATGTTTTCTATAATTTGAGCTGCAATCTCTCTAGGATTAGCACCTAATTTTTTAGACAGAGCCATAGCACCATTAAACTGATAGTCTCCAAACTCTGGTTTTGTAGCTTCTGAAACAGACATGGGTTTATCTGCAATACCTGCTTTTAAAAAAGCTTTTTTTATAACGTCATTGATTTGTGATTTTAATTTCATAGGTATTCCGTGCGGATATGTAGTGACTTCCAAGCACAAGACTTGGAAATGGGGTTTGAGAATTTAAGCGTTTTTGCTTGTGTCTGTTGTTTTCTCTTCAATCTTTGTTTCAACTTCATCTGCTGTTTTAGAAGCGACTTCTTTCACATCTTCTTCATCATCTTTGATTGCTTTTTTAAAGTCTTTGATACCTTTACCCATACCTTTTGCAAGATCTGGAATCTTTTTTGCTCCGAAGAGTAAGACTACGATTGCAAGTACAATCAATAGTTCTGGCATACTTGGCATACCCATTATCTATCCTTTTTTTATTTTATAGAATGTTTTTCAAACAAAGTCCAAAAAACTACGCTGTCACTGAGTCAACGTTAGCAGTTGACCCATACAACTGGTCGTATCTCTAAAAATTTTTTATTAATTTCAATCATTATACTGCAAAATGTTTAATGTTTCTATTTACCTAACCACTTCGTGATAAATTTTGCTTCATCTGCACTACTTTGTTTCAATCTGGCAGCTTTTGCAACAATAACAAACGCTTCTACTGCCTGCTCTACTGTATCATTGATAATCGTAAAATCATATTCACCCACAGCTTCTATTTCACGCCTTGCATTCTCTATACGTCCCGCAATGACTGACTCATCATCTGTGCATCTTGCACGAAGCCTGGCTTCTAAAGCTCTCAGTGTCGGTGGAGTTATAAATACTGATGTAGTGATATCACCCACTTTTGCACGTACCAGCCTATGCCCTTGTACATCAATGTCAAATAGTACCAACTTTCCTGTTTGGAGAGCTTCATATACAGGCTTTAGTGAAGTTCCATAGTAGTTGTCATGCACCTTTGCATACTCCAAAAAATTACCTGCTTTAATATCTTCTTCAAAAGCTTCTTCACTCACAAAAAAGTAATCCACACCATCTACTTCCCCTGTTCTTGGTTGTCTTGTCGTAGTAGAGATAGAAAAATAATACTCTCCTATCCTTCCTCCAGCAGCATTGATAATTGTACTTTTTCCTGCTCCGCTAGGACCAGAAAGTACTAGTATGGCACCCTTTGTACTCGTAATATCTTGCACTAGTCATTACCTTCTAATTTTATTGTTACTGCTATCTCTTTGCCTTTTAATAGTTTTTTCATCTGCTTCCGTTTTAAGGTTGCTATGGCTATTTGTACTGCATCTTCAATCTGTTCTAAATCCTCTTGGGTAAATACTGAGTCTTTTTTCTTTTTTTGTTTCTTTCTCTTTTTACTAGATTTCTTTTTACTTTTTTTACCTGCTTCATCCTCTTCTTCATTAGAAAAAACCGTCACAATAGTAGCATCTTCACTTTTACTACTTAGCTCTTCTACAATCTCTTCTTCTCCTACAATTTCAAGCCCTTCAGCAATAAGTTGCTCTTTAATAAGCTCTATCTTGCGTGCTTCATATCCTACCTGGCTCAAGTCATCTTCAGGCACTTCCTCATCATCCATCTCCAAAAGTGCTTTTATCTTTTCTATTTCATTACCATCAAGTACCTCTTGGGAAGATATATCTTCTTTGGTCTGCATTTCTTTTGTCTCTAGTTTATCTTCATTCAAAGGAAATTCTGTCGTCTCTTCCGCCACTTCTTTACTCTGCTTTGCCTGTTCTAAAATTTCTATGATTTGAGAAGGCAAAAAAGGTTTTTTTACTGTCATATCAAAATCATTTATCTCCACATCTGCATTTGATAAAAGTACCTTGGTACTAACATCTATCAACTCTGAGAGATTCAGCACATCCCCAATATAAGAGCCTTCATCAATAAATACCACATCATATCTGTCTTGTTGCATCTTCTCCACACCTTCAACCTCTTCAAGTACCATATCCCCATCTCGTGTGCAAAGCTTCAATAGTCGTGAAACTACAGGATTGTTATTTATAAGTAAAATATGCATTGATTGACTCCATTGATGTAGATGTTATTGATATGATTATAATATAAATCGTGTTAGGGCTGGGTTTGTCACTTTAAAACATTTTAACAAAATGTCCTATCCCACCATCCCAATGGGTACCCCCATCAAAAATGAGTAGTTTTTTATTAAGTCTGATTTAAGTATTATGCAGATTGCACAGTATGGCAAGAGATACTACAACGCAAATGATTGTAAAAAACTATGCTAATATATTAAGGGTGAAATTTAAGAAATAGAGTAGGAATTTAAAGCTTTTTACTGACAAATTGGCTTAAAGCCCTATAACGTGGTACACCCATCAGGATTCGAACCTGAGACCTTCGGTACCGCAAACCGATGCTCTATCCAGCTGAGCTATGAGTGCATATGTAACATGTTGTAGCGATATTTAGAGGTTGTACCCCAAGGGTATTTCCTGCGGGCAAATTATAACAAAACAAACTTTAGACAAGCTACTATGAAGCATCTTTTTTAATCTTGTCAAACTTAATGATAAGTTCTATTTTGTTTAGAGGGATACCTAGTTGTTTGGAGATACTCTCTCTACTCTCTCCTGCATCTATAAGTCGCATAACATCTTCATGTGACGATAAGTTTTCTATCACATCTTTTACCGCTACCCGTGAGGTCTGCAAATTAGAGATTGTTGCATCTTTTACTGAAAGTACCTCTTCTAGTACTAGAATCTTTTTTTGAAGTTTTTTATTATTCATATATACAATCATTAGTGCAACCAGTACTAAAAAAAATAACCCAAATATTATTATCTCCATTCTATTTACCTTCACGTTTTTTAATTTTATCAAACTTTACAATAAGTTCTATTTTGTTTAGAGGGATACCTAGTTGTTTAGAGATACTCTCTCTACTCTCCCCTTCATTTATGAGTTTCATCACAGTATCTGTAGATGATAAATGCAAAATTTCATGAGGTGTTTTTGCCGCCAATATCTTCTCTTCTTTGGTTTTCAATTTTTTCTCCAAAACCTGTGTGGTATCCATCATTTTTTGTAAAGTTTCATCTTGTGCCAGTTTCAATTTAAAAATTGTCTTCTCTTTACTCTTTAGACTTTGTGCAAGTGAGGCTACATTTTTTATCGCTTCTTCTTTTTCTAATGCTTTTGCTTCTTCCAGTAAAGTGATATGTTCCTGTTTTGTACGTAAATCTTTTTCTAAAAAAGCTTTTGCTTCCATACTCTCTTGTTTATATTTTTCGTAACTACTTTGTACTTGAATGATATTTTTATCTTTTTCTTCCATTTGCCTCTCAAAAGAAATCTTCTCTTTTTGCATTTCTCTGATATCTTCATCTTTTCTTTTAAGCTCATCTTCGATTAATGTCAAACGCTTCTGAGTCTCTTCGGTATATTTTTCATGTGCCTTTTGTAAAGTAGCAAACTCTTCTTCTTTTCTGTGTATGGTCTCTTCTAGATCCTTCATATCATCTCTATATGTTTGCAGTACTTCATCATACTCTTGTTGCGACTTCTTAAAAGACTCATCTTTTTTTACACGTATATTTTCTGCTTCATTTAGTGCATTTTTGGATGCTTCATAAGAGTGATTTAATGCTACTATCTCCTCATCTTTTTGTATCAATGATTGCTCAAGTGACTCTATATTATTTTTATAGGTATGCAGTTCTTTTTCTTGTACCTTATTTAAATGACTGATTGCATCATTCATCCTCTCTTCGAGTGCATTATATTCATTATGTGCTTTTTGGACTGTTTCTTG
>JALWME010000215.1 GCA_027083995.1 Sulfurovum sp. | reverse complement strand
ACTCAGCCTTTAAAAAAGTAAATATAGGTAGAGAAGAGGGGGAAGAACTGATAGATTTTCTTATTAAAGATGGCTTTTTAGTCTTCGACAAATCTATAGAAAAACCAGTAGATGAAAAAGATGCCAACTCAGATAAACTTTTGTTTGTCACACCTTTTATGCGTTTTTGGTTTTCTTCTATTTCACCTTACTATAAGGGTATCAAAGAGGGTGATTATACAGAGATGAAAACACATTGGTCATACAGTAAAGCAGAGTTTTCAAATCTAGTCTATAACCAACTTGTCATTGAACTTATTAAAAGTGCATTTAAAGAAATCTTTGAAGGTGACCCCATAGAAAGTATAGGTTCTTACTATGACAAAAATGTAGAAATAGACATCTTGGCAAAGAGAAAGTCAGGAAAAATGTTGGCAGGTACGTGCAAGTATACAAAAGCAAAGGCTAAAAAATCTGAACTTACAAAACTCAAAGTCAAGTGCAAGACAGCCCAGCTTGATATAGAGACTTTTGTTATATTTTCTAAAAACAAATTCTCATCAGAGTTTAAAAAAGAAAAAGATAATAATGTTATACTCTTTTCACCAAGACACCTTATGAGACTTGTAGCAGAACTTAGTAGCCACGATCTTATAGAATATACTAACAAAAAGTACTAAATATGTTAATGAAACTTTTTATCGCACTTCTTCTTGTATTTGCCATTTTTAAAGTAGTAAGCCCCTATATATCAACCGCATCTGTTAAAGGTATTACGCAACGTCAGACTCAACCTATGGACATAGGCTATGAGACCATAGAAGCACATGCATACCTCAATGCTATTCGGAGTAAAATGAATATGCTTACATTGGCAACAAATGAAAATTTAAAGTCTGCAGCAAAAGCACATGCACACTACCTTATAACAAACAATGAATCAAGTCACTATGAAGTAGCTGGTCATAGTAACTATGTGGCCCAAAAACCTTTCGAACGAGCATTTAAATTTGGGTATAACTCTGGACAAGTGAGTGAAAATATATCGACAAGTCATCATAATGCACGAGAATCTGTAGATGGACTTTTCTCTGCGATATACCATCGTTTTGGTTTTTTAAGTACTACTATAAATGAAATGGGTATAGGTATCGCTCAAGACCATCTCAAGAGCAATAAAAGTGCTTTTGTATTTATGATGGGTAACAGCGACCTAAATGGACTATGTAAAGGAAAGAGTTATACCGGTAATGGAAGGTATAGAAAAAGCTGTAAAGATACTTCACATCACATCAAAGAGAAAGATTTTTTAGAAGCGATGAATTATGGTAGACAAAATAACCCAAGTCTAATAGTCTATCCTTATGATAAACAGCGTGAAGTTCCACCAGCATTTTACTCTGAAGTACCAGACCCCTTACCAAACTATGATGTCAGTGGCTTTCCTGTATCTGTGGAGTTTAATGACTACTACTATAAAAATGTAAATGTATTGTCATTTACTCTGTATGATATACGTGGTAACATAGTAGATGTACATCTTATGAATCATGCAAATGATCCACATCAACGATTTGGCAAAAACCAGTTTGCTATTTTTCCACTAAAACGCTTGGCATACAATGCAAGATATAGGGCAGAAGTGATATATAGTGTAAAAGATAAAACAAAGAAATATTCTTGGCATTTTTATACCAAGAGGATTACAGAAGAATTTTATACTGTAGAAAAACTTTATGACAAGCTAAGCATAGTACCCCACAAGGCTTATGTTATATACTTTCCTCCTGTAGATGCACATGATGTGATGACCAACATTACATTCCCCCAAGAGGTAGATGTGCAGTTTTTAGATCATAATACCATAAAGCTTACCTTGATGTCAGACGAATTAGATGAGTTTGTTATCAATACAGGTACAAAGAAATTACGTATAACAGTAGAGCATTAAGACCGTATATTTAGAAAGTTACGTGTAGAGATGTCATCAAAGGGCTTGTTAAGCTTTACAAATGCTTCATAGCTTGTCAATACACGTTTAAAGTCAGCACTCTTGGTACTTTCATCTTTCAAGACTTCAGCCAGAGCTACTTTAGCTGCATCCATCATCTCCTTGGGAAATGTTTTTATCTGTACATTGCGTGGTAGTTCCTGTAAAGCTTTGGCATTTTTGTACCTAAACTCTTGAAGCATATTGCCCGTCATCTCTTCGCTTGCTGTGGTGATGATAGCTCTGTGTTCATCACTGAGTTTCTCCCAGCGTGGCTTGTTAAAAGTAATCTCTAAGATACTCCCTGGTTCATGCCACCCAGTGTAGTAATAATTAGCAGCTTTGGAAAAGCCCATCATGCTGTCTAATGCAGGACCTACCCATTCTGTAGCATCTATGGTACCACGTTCCAAAGAAGTATATATCTCACCAGCAGGAAGCAGTACTGGGTTGACACCTAGTTTTTTCATCACCTCGCCACCAAGCCCAGGAATACGCATTTTAAGACCTTTAAGGTCAGCTAGAGAGTTTATGGGCTTTTTAAACCAGCCACCCATCTGTGG
>JALWME010000214.1 GCA_027083995.1 Sulfurovum sp. | reverse complement strand
TATACCCATAAAAATAGTACAACGTCATACACTAAAAATGACTACCAGGAAATAATATATGTTTAACTTACTACAAAAAATAGGCAAAGCCCTGATGACCCCCATCGCTGTACTGCCTGTAGCTGCACTGCTTCTTAGACTTGGATTTGGAGATATACCTTACATAGATGGTCAAGTAGCTGCTATTATGAAAAATGCGGGAGATGTCATTTTCTCAAACCTAGACCTACTCTTTGGTATCGGTATAGCTTATGGTTTAGCAAAGAACAATGATGGAGCAGCAGCACTCTCTGGTGCTATAGGGGTACTTATTGCCAAGGCTGTTTACATTGGTATTGACAAAGATGTCAATATGGGTGTCTTTGTGGGTATCATCATAGGGGTACTTGCTGGTACACTTTATAACCGTTATCATGACATCAAACTACCAGAGTTTTTAGGTTTCTTTGGGGGTAAAAGATTTGTACCCATCATCACAGCTGTTGGAGCTGTAGGTATAGGTGTGCTTGCTGGGTATTTTTGGCATTTTGCACAGTCTGGTATAGATGCCTTTTCTAATGCCATCATTGGACTTGAAGAAGTAGGTACCTTTATCTATGGTACACTTAATCGCTTACTTATTCCTCTAGGACTTCACCATATACTCAACTCAGTCTTTTGGTTTCAACTGGGTGAGTTTACACATATGAAAGATGGCGTTGAAGTAGTAGCCAATGGTGACCTCCACCGTTTCTTCGCTGGAGATAAAACCGCAGGTGTATATATGTCAGGTTTTTATATAGTAATGATGTTTGGACTGCCTTCTATGGCATATGCAATCTACCTTAATACACCCATAGGAAATCGTACAAAAGTAGGTGCTGTTTTGGCAGGTGTGGCATTTACTTCTTTTCTTACAGGCATTACAGAACCATTGGAGTTTTTATTTTTATTTGTTGCCCCTTTGCTCTTTGTTATGCATGCCTTGCTTACGGGGCTGGCACTGGCATTGGCACAGATGCTAGATATCCATGCAGGATTTGGTTTTTCTGCTGGTTTTATAGATTATATCATTAACTATAAACATGCTACGAATCCTCTATACATACTCCCTTTAGGAGCTATCTTTTCACTCTTGTATTTTGTCATATCTTATTACATTATCAAAATCTTTAAACTCAAAATATTTGATGAGAGTACCGCGTCTGATACAAGTGGAAAAAGTGATGAGACACTGGCATTCATAGAAGCACTTGGTGGCAAAAAAAACATCGTCGATACGGATGCGTGTATCACCAGATTACGTATGGCAGTAAAAGACAGCTCTATACTTACAGATGAAGCATTTACTTCATTGGGGGCAAAAGGAGTGATACGCCCGAACAAAACATCTATACAAATCATCTTAGGTACAAAATCTGAAAGCATCGCAGAAAAGCTCAAAGTAGCTTTAAAAAATATATAATATATACTTTGGTTAGTCATACATTAACCAATCATTGCTATACTTTGTCTAAAAAATTAGGTGGCTCAGTTAGTATGCGGCATAGTGTAGTAATTATCTTGTTATTTCTTCTAAATAGTTGTTCTTTTAATACCTTATTTTTATCTGAAGAGATAGATAAAGTAACCATAGTAAGATACACTCCTTACATGAAACATCATAGAGCTTACTTTGCACGGGTACACCTTAAAAAAATTACCGATAATCAAAAATACCGTTTTCTATACCATCCCAAAAAACAAGAACTAGCAGTACTATTGCATCGTAATGACCAATACCTTTTGTATAATTTTACCAAACCTGATGCACCTGTGCTATCTTTAAAAGCCAAAAGAAAAACAAACTATACAGATGTATTGAGACTGTTTAAACATAAAGGCTATGTAAGCAGAAACCTTCACACTTTGGGCTATGTGCCATCTGTCGCCTTACGTCGCTACAAAGGGGTTAAAACCCTTATGATTGAAGTCAAAGACTATCGTCGTCTGAAAAAACGCTACCTCAATGCCATTAAAAACTACAATGCTAAAGCTATTATGTCTATAAAAACTGTTTTGCCTAAGAGTCTCATCTATGCACACTATGAAAAATACCGAAAACGTGCCACGACAAATGAACAACGTGCACAACTACAAATTATTGCAAATCGCCTACGCTTTAACTCCAACTTACCCAAACAAACAAACCGCCCCAAAAAAACAGTAAAAACAGCCAAAGCCTCTACACCTAAAAAAAAGAAGATGTCTAAAAATCTCCCTCAAACAACAGTAAAAAAAGAAGTAGAAGTTAAAACAATTGAAACACCTGTAGAAAAAGTGTCTGAACCCCCTCATACAACTGTAGTCCTCTCTCCATCCAAAACTATAACAAAAGGGTATCATCACTACTTGCATAATGCTTCTTTGCCTGCACTTCAAAGATATCTTGCAAAAAGTGAAACCAGTTCATCTCTCTCTTACAGCCAATATAAAAAATTACAAAAACATGCACGTAAAATGAAGGAAGAAAAACTTTTAAAAGAGGGGTCTCTTGAAGAACTCATTGCAGCCTACAAAATAAATAAAAATCCTAAATACAAAAAACGTATACTCATCCTAATGAAAGATAAACGTGAAAAGAACTAGCTAATCTACCTCAATCACACTTACAAGTTCTAGCCCTATTCTCGTACCTTCATTCTCTTTACTTTGTATCTCAATAGGTATAAGCAGCTCATCACATAATTTTTTTACAATATGCAAACCAATACCTATACCTCTATCTTGCTCTTTATAATACCTTTGAAAAACCTTGTTAGGCTTTTTGATACCTTTTCCTGTATCATGTACCGATAAATGACTCTCCTGCAAAACTATATTCACATCACCATTGGCAATATTATATTTACCTGCATTGCTTAAAAGATTATCTAAAATACGCGTAAAAGCATCTTTATTGGTATGGAGCATTGTCTTGTCTATCATCGATTTATATTGTATGTCTGGATATAGTACTTCAAAATAGTGTATGCGGTCTTGCACTAATTCACGTAGAGAAAAACTTTCACTTTGAGAAGATACCCCCTTAAGAAAAATACGTAAGTTGTCTTGTAAAGAAAGAATACTTTGAATATTATTTTCCAGTCTTTGTATTTTTTGATTGTCTCCAATCTCTCGCTTAAATAGCTTTAAATTAATCAGCATGGATGAGATAGGTGTATTAAAATCATGCAATATATCTTTTACAAACTCTTCATTAAGTCGCAATGCCCTTTGTAGAGGCATCAATGCATACACAGAGAATAACAAAGAAACCAATGCTGCAAAAATAGAGTAAAACATGAACCTCCTAAAAAGTTTTTTTTCTAGTTTTTTGACCCTTGGTATATAATTCTCTCTAGGGTATACTACTTTCATCAAATATTTTTCTGATGTCGGTACTTTAAAGTAGCTATAGAAATCACCATCTTGATAGAGTATATTTTCTTCTTTGTCTTCGGTCTTATCTATAAAGTCTGTTTTAAGCCCTTCACACTGTATGGTAAAGGCACAAAGTTTCATCTCTATTTGAATCTTCTCTTCTATCTCTATTTTTTTAACTTGAAATTCATTCCAGAAATTGATTGCCAACAATACCTCAAGAAGTATCAAAAAAATCAAAAAAGTCTTTAGAAAAGACTCACGCTCATAGGCTTTCAATCATATACCCCTGTCCGCGTATATTTTTTATCTCTATCCCTAGTTTACTTTTAAGTTTTGCTAAATTGACACGTAAAGCATTTGCACTTGGCTGTTCAAGGAAACTCATCAGTGTATAGATATCTACAATTTTATTTTGATCTACCATAAGTGTATGAAAAAGATTTTGCTGTACTTCCCCTAGTCCTATAGTATGCCCTTTCTTTTGTAATATTCTTGTCCCTGGATTATAGCTAATATCCTTGAGGTAAATGGTTTCATCAACTTTTTGATATTTGCGTTTTATACGTATCACAAGCTCTTCTGGATCAAAAGGCTTTTTGATATAGTCATCTGCACCTATCTCAAAGCCCTGTGTAATAGAATTAATGTCTGTAAGTGCAGTAATATAAATAGCAGGTGTTTCATCTCCAGCTTCTTTAAGTGCAGAGAGTACCTCAAACCCATTAATTCCAGGTACATTAACATCTAAAATATATAAGTCATATTCTTTTTCAAATGTAAAGTCATAGACCTCTGTTCCTCGATGTGCTACATCGACACTATAGCCTTCTAATTCAAGAAACTCTTTAAGGCTTGCACACAAGATTTTGTCATCTTCAAGTAATAGTATTTTCATCATACTACAGTATACAAAAGTAATATTAAGGAAGTGTTACCCCAATAACAAAATAGGATTCTTTGAATTTGCGTTATACTTGTATTTGTGGGCTTTGCATAAAATTTGCACCCCAAGGGCATTTCCTACGGGCAGTCGCACCCGTAGGTTCGGTGATGATTTTATGTGAAGTCCACGGATACGATGATGATGCAAAGTCATGAATTTCTATTTCGATATTTGGGTGTTACCAACAAACCTACAATAAAAACCTATTTTTTATTTTTTGGGCTCTTTAAAACTATAAAAAATATGACTAAAATCAATCCATATGCAACATAATAATAAATATTGTCACTTTTTGGCATTAGCTTAATTCCATGATTTTATCTTTAGATTTTACTACAGATAGATTTTTATCTATAGACTTAACATCACTCTCTTCTAGTATAATAATAGGACTAATACTATCTTTTGCATGTTCTGTTATGTATGCCAAGTCTGCTTCTATGATGATATCCCCAACTTTTACACTATCTCCTTCTGTGGCTATACGCGTAAATCCTTTACCCTCTAGTGCCACAGTATCAAGCCCTATATGCACCATCACTTCTAAATCTTTTTCACTTTTAATACTATAGGCATGATTGGTAGAAAATATCTTAGAAACGATACCATCTATAGGAGCCCTAAATATACCTGATACAGGCATGATAGCCACACCATCCCCTACTATCTTTTGAGAAAACACATCATCATTTACTGACTCTAGTGCTACTATTTGTCCATCTGTTGGAGCATACACATCTCTTATCTTTCGCTTTAGAAATCCAAACATACTTTATAGCCTTTCATATTTTATTTCACCATCTATAATCGTTGTAATAATACTAAAGTTTTCATCAAATATGACTATATCTGCATCATATCCCTCTTTTAGGGCACCTTTTTTCATGCCTATGCTTAATGCAGGTATGATTGTTGCTGCATTGATTATCTCAACTAAACTCATAGAAGTGTGTGTTTTCATATTTTGTAAAGCTTCATTCATTTTAAGTACAGATCCTGCAAGCGTACCATCTTCCAGTATTGCCCTCTCTCTGTCTACCTTGACACTACGCCCACCCAAGTCATATGTACCACACTTCATACACCCTGCTCTCATAGCATCTGTGATGAGTACAAGCCTATCTTTTTTCATTTTTTGTGTCAGTTCTAGGCTATATGCGTGTGTATGTACCAAATCTGCAATGATGTCACATGTCACATCTGAATCAAATGTTGCACCTACAATACCAGGGGCTCTGTGATGATAAGGGTTCATCGCATTAAAAAGATGTGTAACATGAGACACCCCCCATCTAAAACTCTCTTTACTTGTTTCATAACTTGCATTGGAATGTCCTATGCTTAAGAGTATATGTGGATACTCCTTTTTCAGATACTTTATAAACACCTTGGCACCTTCTACTTCAGGAGCTAAAGTAATCATCTTTATCTCATCTATGTAGTTTTTTATCAATGCAAAATTAGGTTCTTGTATATATACTTTATCTTGTGCTCCATGCTTCGCGACATTAATAAATGGACCCTCTAAATGAATACCTAATATCTTTGCTCCAGTGACACCTTTTTTATGTTTTTGTATATTTTGTAAAGCATTGTCAATATGCTTAGAGGACATTGTCATCGTAGTTGCCAAAAATGAAGTAGTACCTGTTTGAGGTAGTGTGGTGGAGATTTGTTCTAGGCACTCAGGTGTTGCATCCATTACATCTGCCCCACCCGAGCCATGAATATGTAAATCTATAAAACCAGCACTCACATACATACCCTTCGCATCAATGACCTCAACATCATCGTTGTCCCTAAGCATTATATCTTCTGCTATATCAATAATCTTCTTATCAAAAAGCAGTATCTTATCTTCTAATACCTCATTATTTACTATAAGTTTTGCATTAAATATGGCCTTCATACTCATCATCTTTTAGTCTATCTTTGAGTACCCGTTTCAAAACTTTACCTGTGGCATTTTTAGGTAACTCTTTAATCATATGAATCTGTTTTGGTATTTTATAATTTGCCAAATGTTCTCTCATATATTTTTTTAAACCTGTAATATCCACTGATTCTGTACCTTCTGCGAGTTCTATATACACAATCGGTATTTCGCCTGACTTTTCATCTACAACACCTATAACTGCAGAAGCACCTACCCCTTCATAAAGGTCTATCACCTCTTCTATCTCTCGTGGGTAAATATTGATACCTTTGGAGATAATCAAATCTTTTTTCCTATCTACGATAAACAAAAAGCCTTCATCATCCATATACCCCATATCACCCGTGAGTAACCACCCGTTTACAATAGCCTCAAGTGTTGCCTCAGGACGACCCAAGTAACCTTGCATAATATTATCACCCCTGACAATAATATCACCTATCCCACCATTTGGAATCTCATTCATATCTTCATCTACAATTTTCATCTCATAGCCATACAGTGCAGTTCCTACTGAACCTGCTTTTTGTTTTCTAAAGGTATTCATACATACAGCAGGGCTAGCCTCAGAAAGTCCATACCCCTCTAAAAGTGTAGCCCGCTTAAACTTCTTTGCCATAGCATCGAGTGTTTTAGGTTGCAAGGCAGCAGCACCTGAGATAAATACCCGTATACGATTAAACCACATAAAGTACCAAGGAAGCTTTGCTTTGGCAAGTGCATTATATACATCTGGGATACCAAAAAAGAGCGTAACTCTTTTTGTCAATGTTTGTTTAAAAATATTTGAAAATGGTTGAATAGATTTGATAATAACAATACTCCCTCCTACAGATAGAGGCAGCATCACTCCTATAGAAAAAGTAAAAGAGTGGAACATTGGTAAAAAGACAATCCCTCTATCATTTGCTTTGACATTGACAGTTTTCTGTCCAGAAAAAACATTGGAGATAATATTTTGATTGCTTAGCATTGCCCCTTTGGGTTTACCTGTTGTCCCTGAAGTATAGATAATCACTGCTGTATCCTCTAAAGTCCCAGCAGCACTCTCTACACTCATCTTCTCTTCAAGTGCATCAGTGAAATGTAAATGTTTTTCCCCTGTGGCAATCTCATCTCCCTCCCACAAAATAAAGTCACACAATGCACTGGCTTCAGAACCATTGACAACCTTATCATATATCGTAGAAGCAATAAGTACCGTACTGCCACTATCTTCCAAAATATAACTCAACTCTTCAGACTTTAAAAAAGTATTGATAGGCACAAGTATTGCACCAAGTTTAGAGACAGCAAAAATGGCATAGATAAACTCTGAAGAGTTACGTAAAAAAAGTGCCACTTTATCGCCTTTTTTTACACCCATGGATGAGAGGTATGCTGCAAGCTTATCTGCAGATGCCACTATCTGTGTATAGGTAATTTTATCATTTCCAAGGAGAAGTGCTGTTTTATTTTTACGTTTTTTTGCCTGAAAAGAGATCAATTCATAAAAGTTACTAAAGGCATATTTCATCTTAGAACTCGTATGTCATACCCACAGTTGTTAAGAATGCTCCACCACCCGAAAAACCACCACCTCTAGCCAATACAGGATTATTTGTGAGAGTAGTATTTGGAGCTATACGAACAGCTTCTTTGCTATCATACAAAAAAGCTGCTCCCCATGAGAGATTTTCGTTTTGCTGATAAGTAAAACCCATTGAGAATATTTTTGCATCTGTATCTGGTGTTTCAAACCCCAATGTATTTACAGGTATAGGTGTCTCATCTATTGCAAACCCAAGCATAGCTGTTATTTTGTTATCCATTTTAACCGTTGCCCCAACCCTAAAGGTGTTTGTATCTTTCCAGTTTTTAGGTATTGGCGTATCAAAAAATGGCGTTAGCCCACCAATACTAGCTCCTCCATATTCAAAATCCAAGTTTTCATAGCTTGACCAAAAAGTTCGCTCATAATTAAATTCTAACGTAAATCTTTTTTCCCATGTTTTAGAGATAGCAAGATTTAAACTTGCTGGTAATGGTACAGATACAGTAGCATCTCCATCATAAACGACATTAGCTCCCGAAGAAAGTTTTGCATTGCCTTCTTGATCCAAATCAATATTTGAACGGTACGTTACCGCAAGATTAACATCTGGCGTTGGCTTATACATCATTGCTAGATTGTACCCAAATTCAAAAGTACTTCCCTCCATGTCGCGAGACACTGTTCCAGAACTTTTTACTATCCCCTCACTGTAGATAAATCTTACTCCTCCAGCTACACTAAAATTATCAGCAAGCTTATATGAAATATTTGGATTTAACTCTATCACTTTTAGTGTGAACTCTTCAACAAATGACTTTTGTGGCTGATTTGCCCATCGTTTGGTTAATCCTCCAGGGACTACCATGCTCACACCCCATCTGAAATCTCCCATAGCTTCTGAAACATAATGGAAAAAGGGAATGGGTATATTTTCTATTTCAGATTTACCAGAATATGGGTTAATTAGGGTATATACATTTGAAGGGAGATGTACCAGTGTAACACCCCCTTCTACATAATTTTTACTCTCATCTAAAAAACTCATATTTGCAGGGTTATCATAGTTGGCATCTGCCCCTGTTGTATATGCAACGTTAGCACCCCCTTTTGCCATTGAGTTAAGTGATTGTTCAGGGATTTTATACCCCCCTGCCATGACTACTGAACTTACTACAACACTAAGTGCTATCCCTTTTACTACTCTTTTCATCTTTTTTCCTTATTTTTTTCTTACTCTGTTTTAGGGAAATCCCATAAACACTCTCCTCTTATCCCAGCCCATACAATGTTGAACTTACCTTAATACTCATCTAAGTATTAAAATAAGCCCAAAAAAGTCCGTTAGGCTTCTTCTAAACTATAGAGTGCTTCTATCTCTTTATCCCAAATAGTCTCATCTATAGTCTCTAGCACCAAGGGAATATCATCCATACGTTCATCATTCATAATGAATCTAAAAGCATCCCAACCTATCTCTCCTTGTCCCAAAGAGTGATGTCTATCAACTCTTGAACCAAGAGGCGGTTTAGAGTCATTGATATGCATCCCCATGAGATACGCTCTTCCTACAATTTTATCAAAATCATTCCATGTTTTATCATAGGTTTCTTTGGTACGTATGTCATAGCCTGCTGTAAACATATGACAGGTATCTATACATACCCCTACCCTGCTTTTATCTTCTACCTTATCTATGATATGTGCAAGGTGTTCAAATCTGTACCCAAGGTTTGAGCCTTGTCCTGCGGTATTTTCAATGACAAGTTTTACATTGGAGTTTTTTGTTGCATCAATAGCTCTGTTCATAGATTCAGCTATCACGTCTAAACATTCCAGTTCTGCTCGCATAAGTTTATCCATATACTCTGGGTCTTTTTTGGGGATTTTTACCAAATGGGAACCAGGGTGAAAGTTAAGTCTGTCAAGCCCTAAAATACGACAACGTTCAAGTTCATCTACAAATGCCTCTCTGGATTTTTCAAGTTTTTCTACTTCGGGGTGTCCTAGGTTTATAAGGTAAGAATCATGAGGCAGTATATGTTTGGGCAAAATACCTGAGTCATCTAGGTTTTTATGAAAAGCATCAATGGTTTTTGTCTCTAATGGTTTTGCTACCCACTGTCTTTGGTTTTTAGTAAAAAGAGCAAAGGCTTTAGCTCCTATGGTCATGGCATTTAGAGGGGCATTGTCTACTCCTCCACTTGCACTTACATGAGCCCCTACAAATTTTGCCATACCATCCTCCCTCTATTGTTTATTTACTTTTATCAATATTTCATTCATTGTATCACGGAAAATAATAGCATTATTTAAAACCCTATAATGTATAGTATATTTACCATCTTTTATAATATCTTGTGTAAAGCCGTTACTTTTTTTACGTATGCCAAGCCCAGAAAATATCTTTTTACCTCTCAAAATATTATCTAAAATATTTTTGGGGTATGCCCCACTTAAAACCTGTGCATTAAAACGCTCTTTTGGCATACACTCCAAGAGGCTCATGCAGACTAAACTTTCTAATATTTTCAAAGACATTAAAACTTGCCCGCTTCCATAAATATCTACCTTTACTTCTTTTGTATTCTCATACACAAATCCCATATCTGCATATTTGAATGTAGGTGTTTTAAAGACAATAAATGCCGAGTTTTGCTTTAGGTATGGCGGAGAAACACATGCTCCCAAACCAAACAATAAAACCATAGCCAAAGTTATTTTTCCAAGCATCAAACAGACCTTTTTTACTATTTTTATGTATTATACTCTGTTTAAGAGATTTTTAAGCACCCTATATATATAATTCCGTCCACAAGTTGTATGCGGCCCCATCGTCTAGCGGTTAGGATCCATGGTTTTCATCCATGTTACCGGAGTTCGAGTCTCCGTGGGGTCACCATTTTTATTTGTAAAACTTTTTTGTTGGCCCCTTCGTCTAGCGGTTAGGATCCATGGTTTTCATCCATGTTACAGGAGTTCAATTCTCCTAGGGGTCACCAGCACTCATCTTTTCAAATATACAGTTTATATTATATCTCTTTTTGCTATACTGTCTTAAAAAGAAAAAGAGTACCCTATGTCACGTTTTTTACTACTATTTAGTTTGCTACTATTCCCCTCACAAAGTTTTTCAGATACATTATACACTGTCAATAT